>JALSOU010000164.1 GCA_026986305.1 Thermoplasmata archaeon
TGTATCTTCCCGGATAGATGACATCTGTATTGACATCATCTCCATATTTGTGTGCTTTACCCATTAAATCACCTCCCTCGGGTCGCTTATTTTTCCTTTTATTGCAGTAGCTGCTGCGGTTGCAGGCGATCCCAGATATATCTCAGCCTCCTTGGATCCCATCCTTCCTTTGAAGTTGCGGTTAGCTGTGCTCAAGCATCTTTCACCTGGCGCCAGAACTCCTTCATGCGCTCCCAAGCACGGACCGCATCCGGGATTCATCACCAGCGCTCCCGCTCTTATGAATGTCTCCAGTATGCCCTCTTTCATGGCATCCATGTAAACCTCCCAAGATGCGGGGAAAACTAGCATTCTAACCCTTGGATGCACCTTCTTTCCTTTGAGAATGGATGCGGCAACCCTAAGGTCTTCAAGCCTTCCATTGGTGCATGTCCCTAAAAAGACCTGGTCTATCTCTATATCCTCTGCCTCATCTATGTCGTGAACATTGTCAACCGTATGCGGAAAAGCTATCTTCGGAACAAGGTCCTCCGCATCATATTCCCTTCTTTTCTGATATTCTGCATCTTCATCAGCCCTAACAGGATTATATGGTTTAAGCGCTCTTCCTTTCAGATACTCCTCGGTCTTTTCATCGTAATCCATTATTCCTGTTTTAGCACCCATCTCAGCCGCCAGATTTGTGAGTACCATTCTGGACGCTATACTCATGTTGCTTATTGTTTCACCTCTGAACTCAACGCTCATGTAATTCGCTCCATCTGCCCTTATATCGCCGATTATGTGCAGAGCCAGATCTTTTGCATAAACTCCTTTCGGCATCTTTCCGTTGACGATTATCTCAAAGCTCTCAGGAACCCTCAGCCACAGATGGCCTGTGGCCCATATGGCTGCAACCTCGCTCCTTCCTATTCCTGCGGCGAAGGCATTGAAAGCCCCTGCTGTTGGTGTGTGGGAATCAGAGCCAAGTATGAGTGAGCCGGGTAAGTCATGGCCCCGCTCAGCCATAACCTGATGGCATATTCCTGCATTAAGGCCGTGGAAGTACTTTATACCCTGCTCCTCCACGAACTTCCTTATATCCAGATGGTTCTGAGCATATTCTGGAGTTGAAGGCGGGACAACATGGTCTAAAATTATTACGATCTTCTCAGGGTTCCATACCCTTTCCACACCTATCTTTTTGAAGGTCTTTGAAATGGCAGCCGCGTTGTCGTGGCTCATCACCCAGTCAGGTTCTGGTGTGACGATCTGGCCGACTTCAACCTCCTTCAATCCTGCTGCTCTTGCTAATATCTTCTGGGCTATGGTCTGGGACATAATAGTGAATTGCCTGTGTTTATTATAGTTTCCGCCTCAAATCCTCAGAAGATATATATAATGTGACCACCCTCCATTTCACAAGTGGTTCATGTGAGTGAAGATGAGAGCGTCCTGAAAAGGCTGGAAAAGATAGAATCCATGCTGCGGAAATACATGGAAGACGAATATCTCCAGTACATAAGGAAGATTCTCGGCTCATATTTCAGGCTCATCGAGATATACATGAAGGACGGCAGAATAAGTCCGGCTTCGATTTTTCCCGAGATAAAGGACGAGATTTCCAGAGATATCGTGGAGATTCTCTTTTTGAGGGGTTCCATGAACACCACGGAGATAACAAGAGAGCTCAGAAACAGGAGGGGGAGCGCCTCCAGAAGAATAGTTAGAGAAAGGCTGCAGACTCTGGTGGATAGAGGGGTTCTGGACTGCGTTGAAAAGAAAAGCGAGAAGGAATACATGGTATCAGAGCATGCCATGAGAAGGTGGTTAAAAGTGCTCGGTATTGATATAAGGAGTGAAAGCCCTGATGGTAAACGGTGATAAAATGGATGAAGACGACAGAAAGGATGTAGAGGAACTGAAAGAAGTGATGAGCACCCTGAAAGAAACGGTCCCTGACCTGATAAAAGGGATAGTGGATGCTCTCTACTCGGCACAGAATGCAGAGGATTTCGGAAAACAGGTAGCGAACTTCTACAAATCCATGATAGATGCCGGCATGGACAAAAAAGAGGCTTTTGCGCTGACAAAGCAGTTCATGGATAGCAGGGACATCGTCGGAGTGGTGAAAAAGATGCTGTCCAGTGGCGACCTAAAAGACCTCAAAGATCTTAAGAACATAAAGATAAACATAAACGGAGAAGAGGAGGAAGAGGACTGAGAATGAGGCGCTCCTCTCTCCCCTATGCCCTCGCATTTGGGGTTCTAATCCTCTTAAAACTTATTTTTTCGTATTTTTCCTATCGACGCTCTGTGAAGAAGTACCGCAGAATATTCAGGAGAACCCTGATAAGGGAGGGAGTTCCAAGAAAGATGGCAAATGAGCTTTCAGAGTCGATAAAAACCATAAGGCTCAGGGACATGGCAGGCACAGTTAAATTCAGCCGTTTTATGTGAGCGTCTGGGGTAATTCAACATGGCAAAGCATAAAATATGGAATGGCTTATCCGCTGAGTGGTGTCATTATGGCTGTAATGAGATGGATAAGAGAGCACATGATTCCGATATCCGGAAGCATATTCGTAGTGAGCGCCATAGGTGCGTTTATATCCTCAGCATACCTCTTTTTCATAGACAGCGTTCCTGAATTTCTGAAAGGAATGTGTGAAGCTCCCGGAAACTGGAACTACTGGATACTCCTTATATCTGCGTTTGGGCTCATGATAGGGGGATGGTATCTCTATGACACCTTGAAGAAGAAAAGGAAGTTTGAGGAACTCATGGAGACCAACAGCCGCTCTAAATTCACAAAAAACCTCCCTGACCTTGAGGATATAGCATGGTATCTAGGCAAAGAATACGAGGAGAGGTTGGAAGAGAAAAAGAGGGCTTTGAGGGTAAAATAATCACCTTCTGTTCATTATTCGCATAGCCAAATCCCTCAATTTTTCTTCATTCTCTAGACTAAATTCCCTTGAATAAGGGCAGTAGTTATCCAGAACAACCTTTTTTGAAGAGATGTCGTAGACCATCGGATAGTATCTGCACCCCTCAGGCCTATGTTCATATATGGAGCATCTGCCGTTTTCATCCAGAAATATGCACTTTCCATCAACATTTTTCAGCATGAAAAATCCATCTCTCTTCAAGAAGAAATCCCTGTATCCGAGTCCTTCAATTCTCTCTATGTCCTCAGCTGTAAGCATCATCTCCGTATTGTGGCAGCACAGGGAACATGAGTGCTTCAGGCAGGGATTCACATCTCCGCATACCTTTGAGCTTAAAGAAGATTCGGAAGCTGTATATCTGGGTTTGAGATGAGGGTGTTGTGGTAAGATTCATAGCTGATGAGATGCTTGGAACAGTTGCGAAATGGCTGAGAATCCTTGGATTCGATACTGAGTATGCTAGAGAAATGAAGGATGAGGAAATACTCATAACGGCTGAAAGAGAGGGCAGGGTTATTCTGAGCAGAGATAAGGATCTTTGCTCCACTGCGATTAAAAATGGGTTGGAATGCATTTTTTTGGAGAGCGCAAACCTTGAAAAGGACCTTGAAATGGTGTTATCCAGCTATCCGCCAACTCCAGAGAAGTTCATGAGCAGGTGTACCATCTGCAATTCCAAGCTTGTTGAGGTGGAAAAATCCGAGGTTAAAGGAAGGGTCCCTGAAGGTGTGTATAAAAGGCAGGACAGGTTCTGGTACTGCCCAAAATGCCATAAATATTACTGGGAAGGGAGCCACTGGGAGAAGATGAGGGGTTTTCTAAATAAAATATGTGAATGACTTAAATAGATTTTTTCTTGTTATTTAAAGACTCTTTTCTATCGTAGTCCTCTATATCATCTAATACCCTCAGATTTTTAGTTTTTATCTAATTGAAAAAATCCTAAGAGATACTCCTCAAAGGGTTTTCGAAGAAACCAATCATTTTATCTGTAGAGACAGACACCACTGCAAGTTTGCAATGATTGGTACCCTTCTGAGTTTAACAGATCTCAAGCCAGATAGCGCCATGAATTCTATTGTCTCAATCTTTGACATATAGAAGATTTCTGTTCAGGAGTTTTACTGAGCATATACACTACAAAACTCATGGATATTTTCAAATCTCCATCTGTGAATGTTGGATTGAGAGCTAAAAAGAGATTTTACATTACTTATCTTTTGGATGGGCTGCGGTTTCGAGTTTGGCTTTTGGAAAAATATGAATGATTTTCTACTCTATACAGGAGCAAACTATGAAAAAATTTCATATATGAGTTCGATTATAGGTTTACGGTGATATTGTGAAAATTACGGGAAAGAGAATTTTCGCAATTATCTGTGTCTTCCTCATGACACTCACTGCGTTAGATGTTCATGAACTTAAGGCCGAAAACTATAATATTCCGCCTGTAGCGATAGCAGGAGAGGACATGACTGTGGATGTAAATCAGACTGTGCTTTTTAATGCATCGGAATCGTATGATCCTGACAACGGAACCATAGTAAATTACACTTGGAATTTCAGGGATGGCTTTGGATACGGAAAAACAACATATCATAGATTTGAAACGCCGGGCATATATCCTGTAATTCTTATTGTAAAAGACGACGAAAATGGAATAGGAATTGATATAATAAATATAACTGTTAAGAATTATCCTCCAAAGGCAGAAGCAGGACCCGATATCACTGTGTATGAAGATACAAGCATAACATTCGACGGTAGCAATTCTACAGATAATTCTACTGATATAAACTCCCTGCAATATCAGTGGGACTTCGGGGATGGGAGCGCTGGAAAGGGTAAGGTTGTGAATCACACATACTCCTCTGAAGGAATATATTATGTAAGTCTTGAAGTCACGGATGATGACGGAGCAAAGGGTGTGGATTTCGCAGTTGTAACAGTTAAGAATGTGGCACCTGTGCTTTCAATAGGGCCGGATATGGATGTGATTGAAGATACCCCAGTGCAATTCTATGCTTCTGCCTCAGATTCTCCATCAGACCTTCCATATCTGAGATATTCCTGGGATTTTGGCGATGGATCTCAAGGATATGGAAAATATCCTATTCACACGTATACTAAAGAAGGCGTATACAATGTCACATGCATTGTTAGAGACGATGATGGAGCATATGCAAAGGATAGTCTCAAAGTAATTGTTAGGGATGTGGCTCCCAATATAAGTATAGAAAAAGAGGTCATAATAAACGAAGGGGAGAACTATGTGTTTAATGCCTATGAAAACGATACAGAAACAGATGTTCCTTTGCTGAATACTACATGGAACTTTGGAAAATATGGGTGGAAAGCGTCAAATGTATGGGACGATGATTGGGAAGGGGAAATCTCGGCAAACATCACCGATAGGCACTCTTTTTCTGAAAATAAAACATCTATTAAAGTCGCAAATGTACCGCCTTCTCTATCTATAACTGGCGCATATCTAAAATCAAATATAACTATAAGATCAAAGCTTACGATGGGCCAGAAACTGGATGCTTACATATACGAAACTGACTTATTGAGATATGAAACCTCTTTAAACGGTTCTATATGCCCTGAAGAAAAGACAATCGATGATGTGAGACTAAACCTACCAGAAACATGGAGATTAGTTATAAAATTCACACCTGATGATAATATGGGTACCTTTAATTCTCCAGTTCCTGTGGATGTTGTTCTTAGCTTTGATAACGGTGCAAAAAGAAGTATTAGACACATATTCCAGCCATGCGAAAAAAACACTTTGTACTGGAACGTGACTTTGAATAATTTGTTCTTTTCAAACCATTGCCATTTAGAGAAAAACCCGAGTATACACATTTCCTATTTTGTATTTGATCCTGGTAAAGATAACATACATCTTCATGTGAACTATGGGGATGGTGAAGTGGAAGACTTCCATTTTGAGGCAAAAGAGTATCCTGTCAAAATAAATGGCAATGTAGAGCATGTTTTTACCGGTAGTGTGCAAAACATAAGCTTTGAGGCATCAGATGATGATGGGGGTGTAGACAGAAAGGTGGTTTCTATAAACGAAAGTGGATGGAGCGGCGATGTAGCACCTTACATTATGATGGGTGAAGATATAGGAGCAAAGGAAGATGAAAATATATCATTTCATGCTGATGTCAATGATACTGTATCAGATCTTGAAAATCTCACCTATCTCTGGGATTTTGGAGATGGTTATACAAGCTCAGAGAAAGAGCCGGTACATTCTTATAAGCAGGAGGGGGATTATCTCGTAATTCTCAAAGTTTCTGATGGCGAGTCGGAAACGGCAAATGGTTTTTTAGTTCATGTGAAGAACGTCAGACCTTCTGCCAGAATCTCTTCTGTAGATATTTCTGCAGAGGATTCTAATGTAGAGTTTAAAGCTATAGCGGAGGATACGCTTTCAGATATTCAGGACTTGAGATATTCTTGGGATTTTGGGGATGGAAGCAAGGGTGCGGGTAAAACAGTGAATCACAAATATACAGAGATGGGCGTTTACACTGTAAGGCTTCAGGTTATGGACGATAATGGGGCATTCTGCCTTGTTGCAAAGAATATTACTGTGTTCAATGTGGATCCTGAAATATCATGTGTTTCCCAGCTTAATGTGACTGAAGATGTGAGCGTTACTATAGTTGCAGAAGGTAATGATACTCCCTCAGACCTTCCTTCTCTCGAATATAACTGGAGTCTTTCAGATGGGAGAGCAGGATGGGGAAAGGAATGCACCGTGTCATTTAATAAGAGTGGGTCTTATACGCTATGGTATACGGTTACAGACAATAACGGTGCCTCTGATGTGGCTGTAGTTCGGATAAATGTCAGGAATGTTGCTCCTGAGGCGTACGCCGGTCAGGATATGAAGATCTTCGGAAGTTTCAATCTAACATTAACAGGCACAGGGATCGATACCTATTCAGACTCCTATAATCTCACCTACCTATGGGATTTCGGCGATAACACTACAGCTAAAGGTAAAGATGTTGTGCATAGATACACCGAAGATGGAAACTATACGGTTACCCTATGGATTTATGACGACGAAAATGGCTCATCAAGTCATTCGATAAATATAAGCGTTATTCTTGACTCTGATAGAGATGGGATGCCTGATGTGTGGGAAATAACCCACGGACTTGATCCGCATGATCCGAAGGGAGATAACGGAGCTCTCGGAGATCCTGATAATGATAAACTAGAAAATATAATAGAATACTGGCATGGAACTCATCCCAAGGATGATGATACAGATGATGATGGCATATTAGATGGAAATGAAGATCTTAACAAAGATGGGATTCTACAAGAGGATGAAACAGATCCTCTTAATCCAGATACAGATAATGATGGATTAACAGATGGACTTGAAATAGGTCTGAATAGCCCAGAGGGAAACGATACCGCTTCATCATGGCTACCTGATCAGAATGTGAGCACCATCACCGATCCAAGAGATGCTGACACCGATGATGATGGAATAATGGACGGGGATGAGGATGTAAACCATAACGGTGCAGTTGATGCTGATGAAACAGATCCGACACTATACGATACAGATGGGGATTATCTCTCCGATGGTCTTGAGATCGGGCTGACTGCTCCGGAGAGCGGGGACACAGATGTAAATTCTCCCAACTGGACAGCGGATATGGACCCCAACAGCACGACAGATCCATTGAACAATGATTCTGATGGCGATGGTCTTCTGGATGGGGAGGAGGATGTAAACCGCAATGGAATGGTTGATTCGAATGAGCCTGATCCAAACCTTTGGGACACTGATGGCGATGGTCTTTCAGATGGGGTGAAAAATGATGTAACGGTTCTCAAAGTTGTTAATTTATACAACAAAGGGAGCGATGCGGAGTATTTCCTTCTTATAAATAATCAACCCGGGGTCCTTCCATTCTACGGCTATCGCGTTCCAGAGAAGAATCCCTGGAATGTAGAGGAGAATGAGACTCTCTGGTTAAATGAAACAATCTCTGTGGCTTTTTATATCAAAGAGCTTCCTATAGACATTATAAAGAATGTCAGTGGAAACTGGAGTATAATTGATTCGTTCACTGTGAATGTCTCTGCGAACGGCACATACAACTATACTGGAAACGAGATATGCATGAACTTTACAGTAGAAGAGGTCTATAACTCATTCCAAGACCCTAATCCCGCGAAAAATGATACAGATGGCGATGGAATAAATGATTATATGGAAGCTATATACTTTTCAGGCAGAATGAGG
>JALSOU010000165.1 GCA_026986305.1 Thermoplasmata archaeon
CTCTCTGCATAGTCCTTCACCTTATCCGCAGGTATCCTTCCCTGTGCGAAATCCTGCCTTCCTCCTCCTTTTCCACCTACCTTTGCCGCAGAATCCTTCATAAGAGACCCGCAGTCCACATCTACCTCTTTTCCTCTGGAAATCATAACCGTGCCGTCCTTTCCTATGAGAACTCCTAAAACCCTTTCTTTCTTGGCAATCTCCATGGAAAGGGCCTTCATCTCATCCCTTCCCTTCTCTGTGATGTGTATTATCGCCTTCATATCCCCGATATCAACGGCATTTCTCTCCATCTCAATCATCTCAGCCATGGCTGCGTATTTTGAAAGGACCTCAACCTTCTTTTTCAGCTCCTTCCACTCCTCAAAGAACTTTCTGGCTATGTTCGGCAGGTCCTTCGGAAGCACTGAAAATACCCTTGCGCTCTCCTTCAACTGCCTCTCCATCTCCTGAATCCTGTCTATGGCGTGTATGCCAGCGCTGTACACCAGCCTCTCTACTCCATCCTGAACGCTCTCCCTTCTTATGAGCTTTATAAGGCCTATTTCAAGGGTGTTTGACACATGTGTTCCAGCGCAGGCCTCTATATCCACGCCTTCAACCTTCACGACCCTGATGGTTTTGGTGAACGGCACGCCTCCCTGATACAGCTGGAACCCATACCTCTCCTCGGCTTCGTTCCTCGGAAGCACCTCTTTTATTACCTCATGGGCTTCTAAAACAATCTCATTGGCCCTTCTCTCTATCCTTCTCAGGTCCTCATCGCTTATTGACCTGTAATGGGTTATATCCACCCTTGCGCTCTCTGGGTATTTCTGGGCTCCCCACTGCCATATATGCTGTCCGAAGAGCTCACGGGCCGCCGCCACAACTATGTGCGTGGCTGTATGGTGCCTCATCAAAGAGTATCTGCGCTCCCAGTCTATTACTCCGTGGACCTCTGAGCCTTCTGGAGGGCCTTCTCCATCTATGAAATGCACTATAACCCCGCTGTACTTCTGCACATCCCTTACCTTGTACTCCTTTCCATTCCATATCAAAACTCCGTGGTCTGCTGGCTGCCCTCCGCCCTCAGGATAGAAGAGGGTTTTATCCAGCACTACCTCGCCGTTTTTTGAATATATGACCTTGGCGTCAAATTCCTTTGCATGCTCATCATCGTAGTAAAGCGGGTAGGTTTCTGGCAGTTCATAGTGCTTTTCCTCCTTTTTCTTAGCTCTGCGCTCCTCCTGATGCCTCGCAGCCACAAGGGATGAGAAGTTCTCAGGTATCTCCACATGGAGTCCGTGCTTCTCAGCTATCCTCTTCACGGTTGAAGGATGCAGGCCATGTGAATCGTAAAGCTCTATGAGAGTCTCGGTGTCTATCTCCTCAATTCCCTTTTTGAGCAGGTTTTTCACGATATTTTCACCTTTCTTCTGGGTCTCCCTGTATCTCTCAGTTTCAAGTTCAAGAACATCCTGTATGTATGAGTCTGGCATGTGGCCCATTATGTCCTTGAATATGTGCCTCTGCTTTATGACTAATTCATGCAATGGTATGTCAAGGCCTGCAAGCTCCATTATGCGGAGCGCTCTCCTTATCAATAGCCTGAGAAGGTATCCTGCCTTAACATTGGACGGCACAGCCCCATCTGTGAGAAGAAGGGCTATGGTCTTTGAATGGTCAGCCAGAGCATAGGCCATCTCAAGAGGCTCTATTATGGACTTGTACTCCTCAAGGCTAACATCTATGCCCCTTTCCCTCATTTTTTCCACTATCTTTGCCCTCTGCTCGTCTATTTTACCTATGTCAGGGTCCATCAGTCCTCCCATGATGGAATGGGCTTCAAGTATGGATCTGTACTTCTCATCGTCCAGCCTGTGCTCTAT
>JALSOU010000166.1 GCA_026986305.1 Thermoplasmata archaeon
ATGCACACTGGACAGTTCCTGACTATCAGGTCTATCTCATCAGCGCTCGGCACATATTGAAGGTGCTGCGCCCTCTTGTAAAGAGGAATTTCTTCCTTGAACCTCTCAACCTCTTCATCCCTTGGCTTGTATCTATCTATGCCAAATTCCCTGCGGACAACATCACCTATCAGCACGCTTAGAGCCTGACCAGTGCCTCCTGCTGACCTTATGGGGCCCGCGAAGTATATTGAAAGGTAATCGGTCCCATCATCGTTTTTCTTAATCTTTACACCCACTATCCCTTCAAGGGGGGCAACGAGAATCCCTTCGGTTAGCACAGCCAGACCAAGCCTTATTGAGGTGTCTATGGCCTTCTCAACATTCTCCGACTCTTTCAGCCTTTTTGCGGTCCTTTTTGCCATCTCTATGGCAACCATCTCTCTGTTGTCCAGCTTTTTAGATATCTCCCTTATCTCCTCGGCGACCCCTTCCACAGGGAAGCCCTGCTGCAAAAGGAGTTTCTCCACCCTTTCAGCCAGATCCTCAGCCCTTGGGATTTCAACATGGTCCGCAGGGTCTCTGTACTTTTTCCTAGCTTTCTCTGCTATGGAATAACATCGTTCCGCTTCCGCCTCAAGCTGATTGAAGTATCTCTCAATTTTCTCGGAGTATTCCCTCATTTTCATCCTTTTCCTCTGGAGTTGAGCGCTCTCAAACCTCTACTTCCTGTGAAGATATAAAGATTGTCATGGGCTTTTACAGATATTTATTGCGAAAATCAACATATATATCCACAGAGAGATGCCTATGGCTCCTATGCTCTCAGGAACAGCTATTCCACCCCATTTTACTCCGAAAGAGAGCAATAGGGCAGTTGCAACAATGAGTATGGAGCCTACTCCTTCCATGCTTTTTCCAGCCATTATGAAACCAGCCCCTGAGCTGAGGATAGAGATTGCGGATAGGAGGTAAAAAAGAGCGGAGACGGTGAAATGCGGCCCCGTTCCCTCTGGAAAGACACCTATGAGAAGCATTAAAACTGAGGCTATTAGGAAGAGAAAGTAAGCGGCGTTTTCAAGCACATTCTCACCTTTTCCCTGAATTAAAGAGGAAAAGATTATGGCAAGAATCCCTCCTGCAATAAGCCCGAGATTGAATATCCAGCTGTTTTCCCTCCCCAAAGCACCTAAATCGCTTAAAGCGTTTTTTGTGAATGAAAACCAAGGATGGGTTGCTATTGCCAGAGCTATGAACGAAAAAGCCACAATTGGGGAGAGAATGCCTGAAATCATGCAGATCGTGGAGCGCATATATCTGGATAGCGTGGTGGTTAAAAGAGGTTTTCAATGGGTTTACAGCGGAGCCTCGAAGTCCTCCACTTTCAGCGGGAAGTCCTCATCCTTGCTTATCTCTCCCCTTGCTTTCAGGACTTCTCTTGCCAAAAGCCAGTAAACTGTGGCGAGAGCGCTCCTACCCTTGTTGTTTGTCGGTATTATGAGATCCACATATTTGGTCTCGTTGTTGGCATCGCACAGTCCAACTATGGGTATTCCAGCATTCACAGCCTCTTTAAGGGCCTGCTGGTCAGCTGCAGGGTCTGTTACAAGAAGAACCTCAGGCTCTGTGTACTCAGGAAGACTGGGATTCGTCAGGGTGCCTGGTACGAAGCGTCCCGGAAATACCTTGGCTCCGATGGTCTCGGCGAATACCCTTGCAGGTCTCTGCCCATACTGCCTAGCAGATACCACCAGTATGTCCTCAGGTTTGAACCTTGAAAGGAACTTGGCAGCCAACCTTATCCTTTCATCGGTCTTTTCAACATCCAGAACCCAGAGCCCGTCGTTCCTGACCTTGAAAACGAATTTCTTCATG
>JALSOU010000167.1 GCA_026986305.1 Thermoplasmata archaeon
AGGGAAGGTTCAGGTATCTGGATGAAGAGGCCATAAAGGTTATTCAGGAGCATGTGGACAGGGAATGGGAACTCCTGCTGAAGAAGGAAGAGTTCACCCAGAGCCTTGATCTATGAGGGGTTTGGATGGACAAGCTGGTGCATGGAGAAAAGGGAACTAAGATGGTCCTTCTGGGCAACGAGGCCATAGTAAGGGGAGCGCTGGAAGCGGGCATGTATATGAGCGCCGCATATCCAGGCACCCCATCATCTGAGATAAGCGATACCCTTTCAAGGATTGCCAAGGAAGCTGGGATTCACTTCGAATACTCCGTCAATGAGAAGGTTGCCATGGAAACAGTGGCAGCTGCTGCGGCATCAGGAGTAAGGGCTATGACGCAGATGAAGCATGTGGGCCTGAATGTTGCCGCAGATGCCTTTATGACTGCCGTCTATACAGGAACAAGAGCAGGACTCGTTGTGGTTACAGCAGACGACCCTTCCATGCACAGCTCACAGAATGAGCAGGACAACAGGATTTATTCCAAAATCTCAGGCGTTCCAATGCTTGAGCCTTCCAACCCTCAGGAAGCGAAAGATATGGCGAAAATGGCCTTTGAAATATCGGAAGATCTGGAACTGCCTGTTCTACTCAGGACTACGACGAGAATAAGCCATGTCCGCGGCGTTGTGGAATTCGGCGAGAGAAAAGAGCCTAAAAAAGAAGGGCATTTTGAAAAGGACCCGTTCAGGTTTGTAACCATACCATCTGTGGCGAGAAAACAGCATAAGATACTACTTGAAAAGGAAGAGAAGGCCAGAGAGCTGGCGGATAAATCAGAGTTTAACCGCATAATCGGCAATGGAAAAATCGGATTTCTAACCTCTGGAGCAGCGTTCAATTACCTCATGGAAGAGGTTGAAGAGCTGGGTATCGATTATAAAATACTGAAACTTGGATTCACACACCCATTCCCTGCGGGGTTGTTTAAGGAGTTCATAAAGGACATAGACATGCTCATAGTTGTTGAAGAGCTGGAACCCTATCTTGAGGAGTACGCCTATGTTTATTCCAGAGAGACAAGGCCAGATATGAAGATATATGGGAAATACTCCGGGCATTTTCCTATGCTTTATGAGTATAACCCGGATGTCGTGAGAAAAGGGATTTCTGATGTTTTAGGCCTGAAATACGAGGACAGAAAGCCAAATTATGAAAAAATAGATCTGCCTTCAAGACCTCCAGCCCTCTGCCCCGGTTGTCCCCACAGAGCCACATACTACGCTGCCAGAAAGGTATTCATGAAAGACAAGGATAAGGTGGTGTATCCAACAGACATAGGTTGCTATACCTTGGGAATACAGCCACCTTATGAGCTTGCAGACTATCTCCTCTGCATGGGTTCAAGCATAGGCAGCAGCAACGGATTTGCGGAAGTGACCGACCAGCTGCCTGTCGCCTTTATAGGAGATTCCACCTTCTTCCACTCAGGAATCGCCGGGCTTATAAATGCGATATACAACAAGAAGAAGCTGATATATGTCATTCTGGACAACAGCACAACAGCTATGACAGGGCACCAGCCCCATCCCGGAGTTGGAAAAGACGGCATGGGAGATATAGCTCCGAAGATATCCATAGAGGAAGTGGTGAAAGGCTGTGGAGTGAAATGGGTAAGGACAGTGGATTCCTATGACCTGAAGGGGCTGGAGGAGGCGTTCAGAGAGGCAGCTGAGAGGGATGGGGTTTCTGTGATAATCTCAAAGCACCCATGCGCTCTCCTTGAAGCCGCACAGAAGAGGAAGGAAGGGACATTCTACACTTACCACATAAATCAGGACAAGTGCATACATTGCCATGTGTGCTCAAAGCAT
>JALSOU010000168.1 GCA_026986305.1 Thermoplasmata archaeon
AGATAAATGAGAGGCTGGAGAGCGCCATAAAAGAGGTTGAAAAGCTTGTTGAGGCTTATAGAGAAGGTACGCTTGAGCAATTGCCCGGAAGAAGTCTTGAGGAGACCTTGGAAGTGGAGATAATGAAGGTGCTAGGAAGGGCGAGGGATGACGCTGGAGTTATAGCGGGACGCCATCTAGGTCTTGAGAATCCTGCAGTGGTCATGGCGCGCTCAGGAGCAAGAGCTTCAATGCTGAACCTCTCTCAGATGGCTGGCTCCATAGGTCAGCAGGCAGTTAGAGGTGAGAGATTATTCAGAGGATATTTCCAGAGAACTCTCCCACACTTTAAGAGAGGCGATCTCGGAGCAGAAGCTCATGGATTCGTGCGCTCCTCCTACAAGAGCGGCCTGAACCCGACAGAGTACTTCTTCCACTCCATGGGAGGAAGAGAGGGTCTGGTGGATACCGCTGTGAGAACATCAAGGAGCGGCTATATGCAGAGGCGTTTGATCAACGCTCTGGAAGACCTCAAAGTAGTGGAAGATAGGACTGTGAGAAATACTGCCAACACAATAATACAGTTCAAATACGGTGAAGATGGCGTCGACCCATCAAGGATACCTGCAGGAAAGGCCGTGGATGTTGATGAAGTCATAAAGGATGTTCTCGGGGAGGAAATAGTCTCTGAGGAGGCCATAGAAGAGGAGAGCTTCGGCACCAGAGAGGAATTCGGAGTTGAAGAGGATATGGAGATGGACGAGGGAGGTGATTAAACGGCAAAAAAGGACACTGTTAAGGGCCTGATGAGGAGAGGAATAAGGGAAAGCGTCGCCAATGCCCTGGCAGATGCTGGATACAAGATAAGCACCCTAAAAAAGGCCAGCGTAGAGGACCTCCTCAGATATGTTTCTGAAAGAGACGCGATAGATGTCCTTGAAAAGCTGGGTGTAAAGAAGATAGACAAACCAAAGAAAAAGGAGCCTGTGAGCCCTAAAAAGATTCTGGAGGAGAGAAAGGGCAAAAAAGGAAAGAAAGTTGAAAAGAAAATAGACCCATCTCAGCTTCCGAAGAAGATTAAGCCCATGACCCCTGAGGAAAGCAAGGTAGCTCAGAAAGCTTCATCATACGGTGTGCAGCTCCCTAGAAAGCTGATATCAGAGATAGCTGAAAAGCTGAAGGGCAGGAAATACACTGAGGAGCAGTTTGACAGGATAATAAAAACTGTCTGCGAAAAATATGAGAACAGATTGGTAGATCCGTATGAAGCTGTGGGAATAGTGGCAGCACAGAGCATCGGGGAGCCAGGTACTCAGATGACCATGAGGACCTTCCACTACGCAGGTGTGGCTGAGATGAATGTCACCCTCGGTCTTCCTAGGCTTATTGAGATTGTGGATGCAAGAAAGGTGCCAAGCACTCCCATGATGGAGATATATCTTAAAGAGGAATACTCAAAGGACCTAAAAGAGGTCAAGAGAATAGCATCAAACATAGAAACCACCACTCTGAAAGAGATATGTGAGATAGAGATAGATGCTTCCCACATGGAGATAGTTGTAAGGCCAGATGAGAAAAAGATGAAGGAAAAGGAGATAGAGCGCGAGGATATAATAGGCAGGATAATGAAGGCTAGAGGGCTTAAAGCAACGGTAACTCCCGAGGGAAAGGAGATAAAGATAAAGATGGATGAGTTCTCATTCAAAAAGCTTCAGGACACCTTGAGAAATCTCAGAGAAATAAATCTAAAGGGGATAAAAGGAATAAAAAGGGCAGTGATAAGGAAAAAAGAGGGAAGCGAGGAGTATGTCATATATACAGAGGGATCCAACCTAGCCGAGGTTCTGTCCATGGACGAGGTAGATC
>JALSOU010000169.1 GCA_026986305.1 Thermoplasmata archaeon
TATTGATAAAGGGTTTACTTCTTTTCGTCGCTGAATATCGCCTCTAACTGGCTCATTATGTTCCAGACTATTGTCCTTCCGTGGAGGGGCAGGTTCTGGTCGTTGGCCAGCTCGTCCATGATGAATATCACGCTCGACGCCCTGACATCCAGAGGCTCGTTCTCGTTAAGCAGCCTTTCCTTCGCCTCGGCAGCGCCTCTCCTTATGTTTCTCGGTATGGAGTTGTCCTCAGCGATCTGGTCCAGCAGTTCTATGGCTTTCTTCACCTTTTCTTCCATTATTTCACCTCCTCGGAGGTCTCACTGTTCCTTCTTCATCTTTGCCTCTTCCATCTTTCTCAGTTCCTTCCTTTTAATCTTTCCGCTCTGCGTCTTCGGGAGGTAGTCCGCATCCACGAACTCTATGATTCTCGGATATTTGTAGGGGGCGGTGAGCTTTTTAACATGCTCCTGAAGCTCCTTTTTCAGCTCCTCACTCGGCTCGTATCCGTCTTTAAGCACCACATAGGCCTTAACAAGCTGTCCCCTTACCCCGTCAGGATCGGGAACTCCGATAACCGCGCTCTCCACAACTGCTGGATGCTCCTGCAATGCGCTCTCCACTTCAAACGGCCCTATCCTGTATCCTGAGGACTTTATCACATCGTCAGCCCTTCCTACGAACCAGAAATAGCCGTCCTCATCCCGATACGCCTTGTCTCCTGTGAAGTACCAGTCTCCCCTGAATGCCTCCTCGTTAGCCTCAGGCCTCTTCCAGTACTCCTTCATTATTCCCGGAGGCTTTTCAGGCTTAACCCTGACAGCTATATGGCCTTCTTCTCCAACTGGAACCTCGTTTCCATCGTCGTCCACGATCCTTACATCAAATCCGACAGTGGGCTTTCCCATAGAACCGGCTCTTATGGGGAACCACTTTGAGTTTCCAACTATCGCCACGGTCTCGGTCTGGCCGTAGTAGTCGTAGATATCAAGGCCTGTCGCTTCTTTCCATACTCTTATGACCTCAGGGTTGAGTGGCTCACCAGCGCTCAGGCTGTGCCTAAGGTTGTGAAAGTCAAATTCCTTAAGGTCTTCCTGAAGTATCATCATCCTGTATGCTGTGGGAGGAGCGCAGAATATGGTAACTCCGTATTTTTCAAGTATTTTCAGCACTATTCTGGGGTTGAACTTTCCCTTAGCATACCACTGAAGCACAGCGGCACCATACATCCACTGTGGGAAGAACTTGCCCCACGCTGTCTTAGCCCAGCCAGTATCAGCTATGGTCCACTGAAGGTCCGTTGGCTTAACATCCTGAACCATGTATGCGGTGGCCTTGTGTCCTATGGGGTAGGACTGGGTGTGAAGAACCATCTTTGGATACGACTCTGTTCCGGATGTGAAGTATATGAGGAACGGGTCATCGGATTTGGTAGGCTCAACATCCTCTCTTTCAAGCCTTCTGGATGCTGTTTCCATAACCTTTTCGTAGGAGACCCAGCCGTCTCTCTCCCCTCCAATGATTATGTAGTGCTTGAGGGTTTTCAGATTGGGCCTCGCTTCATCAACCCTGTCGGCGAACTCATGGCTGACTATCGCAGCTACAGCTTCAGCACTGTTTACCCTGTACTCTATATCATGCGGCGTTGATAGGGTGGGTGTAGGCATGAAAACCGCGCCTATCCTGTTTATCGCAAGGGCGGCAACATAGAACTCAGGAATCCTCGGAATGAGCAGGAAAACCCTATCCCCTTTCTTTATTCCAATCTCCCTGAGATAATTTGCGAACTTCTTTGAGAGTATCTTCAGGTCCCAGAAGGTGTGATACTGGGGGTTATCCCCGTTCTCGTCCACAGATATGAGGGCCAGCTTGGTCCTGTCCTCTGCCCACTTATCCACAACATCCCATGTGAAGTTGAAGTACTCGGGAACATCCCATTTCCATTTCGCACGCTCTTCTTCATATCTGTCCATATTATCACCTCAAATTGAATTTGCACCCGAATAACGGCCTTGGTATTTAGGTTTTGGGTCGCTTACCTGAATGTGAGCCACTGTTTCCTGTCTATTTTTTTCTCCTTGGCTCTCTCCTCTATCCATTCATCTATAAGCTCTACTCCTATTACAATGCTGAATATTGCGAAAATGAAGATTATAATATACAGATACGGTGAAAATTCTGGAGATGATATGTGTCTCGAAATGAAGGTTCCTGAAAAAGCGAAGCTCCCCGCCAATAGAAAGAAGCCATATATCCCATCTTCAGCGTAGCTTAGCACCGATAGATAGATGAACAAGCTCAACTGAACTGTGATTATTGCAGCCATCAAAAGAATCAATCCCAACAAATGTGCCTGCTCAGGATAGCGGTTCCCGTAGTGAAATCCCTGAGAGATTATGCTGAAATATGTGCCATAAAGGGCTGAAAGGACCAGCAATATGCCCACCACCAGAGATATGAGGAAACCTATCCACCCTGAGCGGTAGGTATAATAGCTCTTACAATCCCCTTTCACCTTGGGGTACATGAGAAAATGCATTATGGAAACCATAACCTTCCCTTCATTGAGAGCACATCTCAGAAAGCGCTTTCCCACAACAGCTATGAGTGAGAAAAGGTAGAGAACCCATAGAAAAGAAAGTACTGATAGGCCTTCACTCACGCCCATGGGTGGACCTACAAAAAAGGAGAGCCATGCAGTTGTGTATATCAGAAGAACCTTTGATGAGATTGAATAAGCGCTCCTATTTTTTATAAGCTTCCAGAAGAAATAGACGATAGAGATGAGGAACATGGCCATAAAGAGGTATGCCCAGAGGAAAAAGAATATTATTGCACCTTCATCATATATCTTTATTTCCCTGAGATAAAGGAAGAAATCTATGAAGAAAATGGGCAGAAAGAGCGCAGCGAGGGCATCTGAGAGTAGCATAAAACCTCTAGAAGGTTTTCTCATAATCGATCATTGAATTTATACTATTTATTTTTTACTCACTTTCCTCATCTATGTTTATATAGAGAGCATATTCCCACACGGTGCTTCCATGAATCTGAGAGAGAGAAAGCGCTCCGATGAGATAGACCCTGAGTTGGATTCAGAGGTCGTTGTGGCAGGATGGGTTCAGACCATCAGGAAGAAGGGAAAGATAGCCTTCGTACTCCTCCGAGACAGGGGAGGGGTTGTGCAGATAACCGCCCTTAAAAATGAGATGGGAGAGGATGAGTATAACAGGCTAACGAAGGTGCAGAGGGAATCCGTAATAGCTGTCAGGGGAAGGGTGCAGAAGAGCGAGTATGTGAAAAAAGGCTTTGAGATTCTTCCCATAGAATGGGAGCTTCTAAACGAATCCGATGCTCCACTACCCATGGGCGTCGTGGATAAGGTGAATGTTGAACTTGATACCCGCCTCGATAACAGGTTCATGGACCTAAGAAGGGAGGAGATAAAAGCCATATTTGAGCTGAAAGCCATCATGCTCTCAGCCATAAGAAAAAGCCTTGAATCCATGGATTTCATAGAGGTTCAGACGCCGAAGATACTAAAAGCTGGTGCTGAGGGGGGAGCCACCCTCTTCAAACTGGATTACTTCGGTGAAAACGCATATCTCGCGCAGAGCCCGCAGCTTTTCAAGCAAATACTCATGTCCACAGGGCTTGAAAGGGTTTATGAGATAGGCCCTGCTTTCAGGGCAGAGCTCTCCGATACCACCAGACATCTCAGCGAATTTACTTCCCTTGACTTTGAGATGGCATTCATAGAGTCTCAGGATGATGTTATGGACGCTGTGGAAGAGATGCTAGACAATGCGATAAAATCTGCGGTGGAGATGGGTGAGGAACATCTGAAAACCCTAGGTCTGGAACTGAAAGCCCCAAAACGCCCCTATCCCCGCATAAGATTTGAAGAGGCCAAAGCCATGCTGGAAGAAAAGGGCAAAAGGGTGGAGAACGACCTAGACACCGAAGGAGAAAAAATGCTTGGAGAAATCATGGCTGAGAAGGGCTATGAGGCTTACTTCGTAGTTGAGTATCCAGAGGAGGAAAAGCCCTTCTATATCATGGAAAAGCCCGGAACCCCATGGTCCTATTCATTTGACCTTGAATTCAGGGGTCAGGAGCTTGCCTCAGGAGGGCAGAGGGAGCACAGGCCAGAGCTGCTTGAGGAGCGCATGAAAAAGAAAGGGCTGAATCCAGATGATTTTGAGTTCTATCTAAAAGCGTTCAGATACGGCATGCCTCCGCACGGAGGTGTAGGCATAGGAGTTGAGAGGCTTATTCAAAAGGCTCTCGGTCTGGACAATGTCAGGGAGACCACCATATTCCCGAGGGACAGGTTCAGGCTGGTTCCGTGATGGATTCGTACCACCCACAATATCACTATATCTATTTTCTATCCAAGCTCTTCCAGCGCCTTCCTGTATCTATCAAGGTGCAGCATTATACCTGCTTTTTCCCTCTCGGATATCGCCTTTTCTATGTGCTCCCTCGCTCCCTCTATGTCGCCCTTCTTTTTCAGCAATAGCCCGTACTCGTAATGTGCCCTGCTCGAATTGAATGAGTCTTTTATCTCCTCGCTTTCGGATATGCTTTTCAGCAGCTCCTCTTCCGCTTTATCCAGCTCACCCATCGCCCTGTAAACCATTCCGAGAGCCAGCCTGCTCATTCCCTCCTCCGATCCAATTTCCATGGATATATCCATAGCCTGCTTTGCGCTCTCCAGCGCCATTTTTGTCTTACCGAGCCCCAGATATGCCTCAGCCATGCCAAAAAGCCCATAGATCATTCCCCATTTGTTACCTATCTTCTTGTAAATCTCCAGGCTGCGCTGATGGTATTCCAGTGCTTTATCCAGATTTCCCATATCCTGGTAAACGGTGCCTATGCTGTTAAGACACATGGTGATGCCATATTTGTTCCCCATTTCCTCGAAGATTTCAAGGCTGCGCTGATGGTATTCCAGTGCTTTATCCAGATTTCCAATGACCTGATACACGGCACCTATGCTGTTGAGCACCGTGGCAATGCCGTGTTTATACCCGATCTTCTCGAAGATTTCAAGGCTGCGCTGATGGTATTCCAGTGCTTTCTTCATCTCTCCTTTGGAATGTAGCACAGTTCCGATATTGGTAAGAGACATGGCTATGCCCTGCTTGTTCCCAATCTTCTCAAAAATCTCCAGGCTGCGCTGGTGATACTCTAGCGCTTTATCCAGATTTCCAATGACCTGATATCCATTACCGAGGTTGTTGAGCGCCATGGCTATGCCCTGCTTGTTCCCAATCTTCTCAAAAATCTCCAGGCTGCGTCGGTGATACTCCAGTGCTTTCTTCATCTCTCCTTTGGAATGGAGCACAGTTCCGATATTGACCATCGCTGCAGCGATGCCCCACTGATATCCTGTGTTTTCCAGCACTTTCAGGCTCTTTTCATAGTATTCTAAGGCGTGCTCGTATTCACCCTTGTTTGAATAAATGTTACCAACGGCGCGGAGCGCATTGCCGATGTCTTTTGGGTCGGCATTGTTATCCTCAGCCATCTTCAGAGCTTCAAGGAAAAGTGGCATTGCCCTGTCGTTATCGCCTTTTCTCCAGTGTGGGTATCCAGCAGCCAGAGCTATCCTACCGTACTCTGCCGTGCCTTTTTTGACCATGGCCATGGCAGCCTCTATCATCTTTATGGACTGGTCATAATCTCCCTTTTTCTCATAGGCTTCACTCGCTTTCATCAGCATCCTGGCCTTTGTTTCATTGTCTTCTGCCAATTCGCTTGCTTTCAGGAAGTTTTCAATCGCCTTTTCATACTTCCCCATATATACTTGGACATCCGCGAGTTTCTCCAATACTTCAATTGCATCATTTCCTTCAATAAATTCCAGTGCCTGTTCATAGAATGTGGCCGCTTCTGTGTTTGCATATTTTTCTGCAGCTTTATCTCCGGCTAGGACTAGGAATTCAACGGCTCTTGCATCTTTCGCCCTGTAGTAGTGGTGTGCCAGCTCATTAACCAACTCGTCCTGTTTATCCCTCCACAGTTCCGCCATCGTGTCTGCGACTATGCGGTGGTACTCCTGCCTCAACTCATCAGGTATGCCTCTGTACAGCACCTCTCTTATCTTTGTATGGTCGAATACATAGTTTCTATCAAGTGAGTGTATCAGCCTGTGCTTTTTCTCTATCTCTCTGAGCTTCTTAAGAAGATGTATCCTGCTTATTCCTGTGACTTTTCCCACAATATCTGATTGGAACTCCTCTCCAATAACGCTTGCGCATTCCAGTATATCTCTCTCCTCCTCGGTCAACCTGTCCAGCCTTCTCTTAACAACATCGTAGACCTTGGATGGGATGTCCAGCACATCTATGTCTTGTACCAGGCTCCATTCTCCTTTTTCATTCTTGGCAATCGAGCCGTCTTCTACCAGTAATCTCAAAAGCTCAAGGACAAACAGTGGGGTTCCATCGGTCTCTCTGTATATCCTGTAAAAAAATTTATTACTAAAATCGGTGTTTTTGAGGACTGAACGAATAATTCTCTTTGTATCCTCCAGACCCAGGCGTTTTAGCTCTATCTTTTCCAGGAGGCCCTCTCGATTCATCTCCTGCATTGTGGTTTCTAGATGATGCGCCTTCCCATCATATTCCTGTACAATGTCCTCCGGCCGATATGTGCCCAGCATTATTACTCGGTAATTTCTTGTGTTCCTAGAGAGGTAATGAATGAGTTTGAGTGTCGTGGGGTCTGCCCATTGCATGTCGTCAAGGAAAAGCAGGAGCGGCCTTACAGCAGATGCTCTCTGAACCCACAACAGTATGTTATCGAACAGATTCTCCTGCTTTACCTTCGGGTCGTCCACCAGAAACTTGCCATCGTATTTTCCTGAATCCACAAACCACGATATTTTAGATTGGACAGCACTTGCAGCCGAAGTGTCGCCAGTCCATGCATCGTATTTATCTCCTATATCTGCCAGTGTTTTATCCATGTCCTCTATCAGAAACTCGCTTCTTGACCCTTTTATCACCAAAGCCAGAGATATTTCACCAGCCGAGCGAATTAAAATTGTATACTCACCATACCCGATGGAATTTAGACCTGCATCGCCCCCTCGTTTCATCATAGAAAATGAATCATGAACAAAGTTTCCAACAGCCTGCAGCATTCCTGCGAATATGTCCGGGTCAAGGTCGGATTCTTCCCTCTCTACCTTGGCTATCAGCATTCCTGCACTATTCATCAGGTATACGGAGATCACCATAGGCGGCGGATCCCCGGATATGAGGTGAGAAAGGCCTGCATCGCGGAGCGCGGTTTTTACAGGCATGAGTGGTTCCATGCTCTCAGGAAGGCACCAACCCCGCAATACCTGAAACCCATTTTCTTCTGCAATCTTTATAGCTTCAGAAACCAGTCTGGTCTTGCCTATGCCTGCTTCGCCGCCTATGAAAATCGTGGAACCTTTTCCAGCCATTGCGCTCTCCAGCGCTTGCCTGAGCTTGTTCATCTCCGCTTCTCTACCGATAAGTGCTGGCTCTTCTAGTGTCCTATCTTCCATAATGGCGTCCCTTCTACTTTATCCAGTAGAGGTAAAAAAAGTTATCGGACAATTTTCGCCCTATCTTTTAAGCCGATACTTCAGGTGATGTGCATTATGATGATATATGGAGCAGGGCCTAAAATACATGAGTTTCTAGAGTATGCTTAACCGAAAAATTGAAATAAAAACTCATATACCGCCTATCGCAGGCTCCCGTAGTGTAGCGGCCAATCATGCGGGCCTCTCGAGCCCGCGACTCGGGTTCAAATCCCGACGGGAGCACTCTTTTATCCTTGGGCCGGTAGATCAGCCCGGAAGATCGCCTCCTTGGCATGGAGGAGGCCGCGGGTTCAAATCCCGCCCGGTCCACTCGTTTCACTCGTGTACCGTGCTTAGTCGCAAAATATTTTTTGCGCCTCCCGCCCGGTCCATTTTCTCTCTGCGATCGAAAATGTCCCGCGCTAAGACTCTTTTCTTCAAAAAGAGTCTGGCTGTTCTCCTGTCATCGAACATCCCGCCCAGTCAACTCCCTCGGCTGCGCTCGCTCGTGGACACGGGCTTACTCAGAAAATTCCTGCGGAATTTTCCTCGTCCCACCCGGTCAACTTT
>JALSOU010000170.1 GCA_026986305.1 Thermoplasmata archaeon
TATGAAGGAGATAAAGGTCCGAATACAGGTGGGATGGGATCCTATTCCATGGAAAACCACCTCCTACCCTTCATAAAGGAGAGTGAGTATGAGAAAGCCCTTGAGATAATGAGGAAAGTTGTTAAGGCCATGAAGGAAGAGGGCAATCCCTACAAAGGAATTCTGTATGGCCAGTTCATGCTAACAGCGCAGGGTCCGAAGATAATAGAGTTCAACGCCAGATTCGGAGACCCTGAGGCGATGAATGTCCTAACCCTGCTTGAGAGTTCCCTTGTTGAGATATCTGAAAAAATCGTTAATGGAGAGATGGACAGGGCGGATTTCATGAAGAAGGCCACTGTGGTTAAATATGTTGTCCCAGAGGGTTACGGAAGCAGTCCAAAGGCCAATGTGCCTGTGGAAGTGGATGAGATTGCCATAAAAAACGAAGGGGCTGAGCTGTTCTACGCATCTGTGAATGAGGAAAAGGGCATGATCTACACCACGACATCAAGGACCCTTGCGGTCCTCGGCATAGACGATGATATAGGGAAAGCGGAGGATATGGCAGAGAGAGCGCTCCGCCATGTTAAAGGAGAGGTTTTCAGCAGGCACGACATAGGAAAGAGCGAACTCATAGAAAAAAGGATTAAGCACATGGAAGAACTGAGGAGGAATGCAGATAGAGGTAGTTGAGATCGCTCGGAGACTTATAAGGATTCCCAGCGCTAGCAGGTATGAGTCAAGGCTCGCAGATGAGATTGAGGATATTCTCAGGCCGATTGAGGTCAGAAGGCAGAGAGTCGGAGATATAGGCTTCAATCTGATATCAGAATATCGGGGATCTGAAAACTCCCCCACCATCGTTCTAAACGGACACATGGACACTGTTGAACCTGTGAAATCGTGGAGCAGAGACCCATATTCTCCCGATATTGAGGGTGGAAAACTCTATGGACTGGGGAGCGCCGATATGAAAGGCGGGCTTTCAGCAATTATCTGGGCATACCGCAGGGCGGTCAAGGAAAAGCTGCCTGTGAACCTGATATTCACCGCTGTGGTGGACGAGGAGATTAATTCTCAAGGAGCTTATGAACTTTTAAAGGAGATTAAAGGAGATATCGCGCTCATCGCTGAGCCAACAGGAGAAAAGATGATGCTAGGTGCGAGAGGAAGATATGTGCTTGATATGGCTGTTAAAGGCAGGAGCTCACACGGTGCAAGACCCTATAAAGGGGTCAATTCGATAGAGTGCGGAGCGGAGATAATAAAGGCATTGAAATCCATGAAAATTCCAGAAAAGAATGGGATGAAAGGCTCCGTAGCTCCTTTAAAAATAGAAGGTGGCGGAGATTTTCTCTCTGTTCCTGAAAGCTGCCTCATAGTCATAGACAGACATGTAATCCCGGGAGAAAGCAGAGAGTTGGTTATGGACGGATTCAAAAACCTTATAGAAAATCTCAATCTGCCCTGCGAAGTGGAGATTTCATGGCATTCCAGACCAACCCCATTCCTTGAGCCGTATTCTTTTTCTCCGGATGAGGGTCTGATAAGGGATTTTGCATCGCTTTACATCGAAAAATACGGAGAACTCAGAACAATATGCGGCGAGTCTGTGGGAGACTACAACCTCTTCGCAAAATATATGCCAACGGTGGTGTACGGTCCGAAAGGGGAGAACTGGCACTCGGCAGATGAGTTTGTATACACCGATTCTTTGGAAAGAGTTGCATCGTTTTACTATGAATTCATAAGAAAGGTAGGTGATATCCATGAGAGAAAAGACCCTTGAGATACTGTGCTGCCCCGTTTGCAGAGGGGATCTTGAGCTGATAAACCCCAAAAAAGATGGGGAAATAA
>JALSOU010000171.1 GCA_026986305.1 Thermoplasmata archaeon
CAGCCCCTGCAAATCTTTTCATCGCATTTGGGTCTCCAAGCAAACCTGCGAAGACCATGAGCATTATTGACACGAGGAGTCCGTATATGGCCTGTGTTTCGGGAAGAGCTGAAAACACTATTCCTTTTCCGAAGACCTCATCCTTCTCAGAATATGCTCCTATAGCTCCTGCCGCAGCAACTCCCTGACCAACTGCGCTCAATCCTGCAATTCCAACAGCGAGGCCTGCACCTATGGCGACCATTCCTGCTCCAATTGGAACACTTGCTCCTCCGGAGAGCGCTCCTGTTCCTATGAGTATGAGGATTGCCACGAGAAGTCCATATATGGCCTGAGTCTGAGGAAGGGTCTGGAAAACGAAGTACTTTCCGAACTTCTCAGGATGGGAGGCGGTGGCTCCCGCTGCGGCAGATCCAGTTATACCTGAACCTATACCTGTTCCCATTCCAGCCACTCCCACAGCAAGACCAGCTCCTATGAGGGCGAGCATAGCACCGTCGCTGGAGGTTGATACAGCATTTACCTTGTAAGTTATCGTTTTTCCATTAACCTTTACAGTGACAGTGTATTCTCCTTGCTTGGAATAAACATGGCTTACGGTTGAGAGGTTCGTGGTAACCACATTGCCATCTCCGAAATCCCAGACATAGCTTGAACCTGTGGCATTGCACACAAAGGTTGCGGTTTCACCTGCCCTTACCTCTCCGTTTCCGCTGTTTTCCACATACAGTACCTGCTCTGCGCTGGCTGTTCCGAGGATGATAGTCCCAAGAACCAGCACGGCGAGGGCTGTGATCAGAATCCTTTTCTTCATTCATACACCTCCTTTACCTCAGTTATCCTCCTTTTTTCCTCATAGGGCTGGAATTCCCTTCCTCCGCCCTCATAGAAGTATCCGAAGAACTCCACATACTGGAGCCTGAGGGAGTGGACGAAGGAACCTAGGGCCTGAAGCCCTGTGTTTATTATATGTCCTGATATGAACATTATTGCTCCTAAGAGCATGAACGCGGCTGGAACGCTTATGAAACCGACTATGCCGAATATTAAGAAGAGAACTCCTAATATTTTGTACCTTTTCCTCGGTTTTTTGAGGCTCAGTGCTCCAAATCCCGCACCTACAATCGCAAGAGCTCCGCATACAGGAGCAAGGCTCTGGGATGCACCGCTTACCACGAGATTGGTGAGTATGTTCACAGTCAGGGCTATTCCAGCAGTGCCCAGTCCAAGGGCGAGAATTCTGGCATAGGACAGGAAGTTTCCAAGGAATCCTGTTATTCCGAAGAAGAACAGGCCTTTTTCAGCCATTATCAGTAGCACGAGGCCTACGCCTACCATCAGCCATGCCAGAATATAGATGTTTTGAGAGTAATTATACCATCTGAACAGCTTTCCGGATATGAGAATGAATCCTCCGGGCTGGAGAAGCCACCATGTTCCCTGCTGTATGAGGGCATCCTTCTTTTTGCCTTCTCTTATGTTCTGAACAGCACCTAAAAAGAGACCAAGATTAAGATGAGCGAGACCTATGAGAAGACCTATCACCAGCATTGTTATGGGGTCTTTCATGGAATCCAGAAGAGATGGTATGCTTATTCCGAAAAGCTGAGGCAGATTTGGAGCCTGATCGTTGAAGGGACCCAGATATCCTCCCTG
Organism: Thermoplasmata archaeon; assembly: GCA_026986305.1. Classification (GTDB taxonomy): domain Archaea; phylum Thermoplasmatota; class Thermoplasmata; order WALJ01; family WALJ01; genus WALJ01. Next base: position 1,657 of record JALSOU010000171.1, read on the forward strand.
AAGAATTCCGAAAATAACCGTTGATATCCCTGCTAGTGTTATCACTATGCCGAAATGTCTGCTGGCTTCATCTACCCTTCCCATGCCCCTGTATATTATCCACCCACCTATGGTTATTATAACCCCATACATGGCATCTCCCAGCATGAGGCCGAAGTAGATTATGAATATGGGTGCGATTATCATCGTCGGGTCTATCTCGCCGTATCTGGGAACTGCAAACATCTTTGTGAGGAATTCAAATGGCCTCGCCCATCTGGGATTCTCCATCTTAACAGGCACATTTTCCGTTTTTTCAGGGTCTTCAAAGAACACAAGCGCATGGTTTTCGCTGGCTTTTTTAACAAGTTTTTCAAGGTGCGGAGCGCTCTTTTCAGGAACCCAACCAGAAATCACATAGACATGTTCAGTCCTTCCCATGTTCGCTATGGCATCCAGCCTATCTCTCTCTATCTCAAGCTCCTCAACCAGCACCTCTATCTTTTTCTTCCATTTTGATGAAATTCTCCTAAGCTCATCTTTCACAGATTTTAGCTCTTTTTCCAGCCTAACTATCTCATTTCTTACAGCTCTATCCGCTTCATCTGGTCTTCCTTCAAGTCCTTCGAAGTCAAACTCCTGAAATCCAGCCTTCCTCAGGGCCATGTTGAGCCTTTCCTCGTCTTTGATGTAGCAAACTGCCAGCAGGGCGTATTTTTCAAGCTTCTTTTTCCTGAAATACACGGTGTAGTCGTATAGTATTGGAGATCCTTTCACCTCTTTTTTAAAGGCCTCCATCTCCTTTATCTCCCCAATTTTTGCCACCACATAGTCCCCTCTTCCAAGCAGAGAGAGGTCTATGTCCATGGACATTATCTTTTGCAAGTCCTCAAGCTGAGCCCTCTTCTTCCCTATCTTTTCCCTGATATACAATATCTTATCAGCGAGGTCCCTCACATCTTTTTCCACCGTTTCAAAAAGCTCTGAAGCCTCTTTTTTCAGATCATCTGTGCTTTTCCTCCTAACAACAGCCTTTTCAGGAGGATCTGGAAATAGCATATCCTTTATGCCTGCGGATATGGATTCACCTGCAAGGCTGAAATCGGAAAGCAACTCCTCAGCTCTTATTAGAAGAGATGATATTTCCCTGATATCAGAGGGGGGAGCGCTCCTCTTTACCATATCCAGATAGTCCTTATCAGCGCTCTGAACATCCTCAATCTCCATAAGTCCTGTTCTGTGGAGCTCTTTAAGTAAAAAATCCAGCTTTGACCTTTCAACAATTATGTCTACCGACTTCATCTTGGCAGGGTAGAACATCACTCTCCCTCAAATATTCTGGAAAGTACAAATTCCACAGCTTTCTGCCTGTTTTCTTCCGCCATTCTTTTTATGCGCTCCACCTCTTCCTTTCCCTTTCTCTCTATCTCCTCAGCCCTTTTTCTGGCGTTTTCCTCTTCCACCCTCATTTTCTCCTCATACTCGGTTTTAAGCTTGAAAATCTCCTCTTCTCTCCTCTTTTTAGCCTCTTCTTCAGCCTGTTTTACAGTGAGGGCAATATCTCTCTCAGCCTTCTCTACGGCGTGGAGCGCTCTCTCCTCTGCTTCTCTTATCTTTTGCAGGGCCTTTTTGGTCATCTTTTTCACCACAAACAGGAAGTCGTGCCACCATTTTCTTTTTCTATATAAAGTTTGACACGAATCGGCGAAAAGTGAAATATATCGTTTTATCCATCAAATAAGCTCTGGTAAAACTTTAATAACTCCATGGGATATCGGGCTTCGATAGCATGAACGGAGTAAAGCCGCTGACCGTGTTGAATCAGGCGATAAACAACCCTGTGATAGTCGAGCTCAGAGGAGGAAAGGAATACCATGGAATACTGGATGGTTATGACCCACATATGAATATAGTCCTAAAAAACGCTGAATACATGGATGGAGAGACTGTGAGAAGATATGAGAAGATCATAATAAGAGGAGATAATGTTATATACATCTCTCCGTAAGGGGGAAGACCATGGCAAAAGGAACACCTTCAATGGGTAAAAGAGCGAGCAAAAAGACCCATATACGATGCAGGAGATGCGGTCACCACTCCTACCATGTGCGCAAGAAGTACTGCTCCCATTGCGGTTATGGAAGAAGCCCAAAGATGAGGAAGTATAACTGGGCGAAGGTGCATTAAGTTGGGGATTAGAGAAGCCTGCGGAGTAGTGGGAATTTACTCCCATGAGCAGGTTTCTTACGATATTTTTACAGCATTGAGGGTTTTACAGCACAGAGGACAGGAGAGCGCTGGAATATCTGTCTTTGATGACGGTATAACCACACACAAGGGTATGGGTTTAGTTACAGAGGTATTTACCCCGGAAATTCTGAGAATGCTGAAAGGCAATGTTGGCATAGGTCATGTCCGTTACTCAACAGAAGGTGCCTCTGTTCAGAGGAACGCACAGCCCATAGAGATGAGCACTACCATCGGGGAGATGGCCCTCGGTCACAACGGTGAGCTTGTGAATGCTTCTGATCTAAGGGAAGAATACAAGGAAAAAGGCTGGGCTTTCTTTTCAAATACGGATTCTGAGTTAATAATAAGGATACTCGCAAAGGAGCTGCACGATGGAAGGGACCCTGTATCTGCTATAAAGAGGACAATGGATCAGATATCCGGCTCGTATTCTCTGGTTTTGCTCATAAATAACAGACTTTTTGCCATAAGAGACCCTCTTGGAATAAAGCCCCTCGTTATAGGAAAAAGAGGCAGTACTTATATGGTGGCCTCTGAAACCGTTGTCTTTGACGCTCTCGGGGCTGAGATGATAAGGGATGTGCATCCCGGGGAGATCGTGGAGATAAGCGGAAATGGAATAAGCTCTTACAGAACACCTACGCCAAAACACACTGCGCACTGCTTCTTTGAATGGGTCTATTTCGCCAGATCGGATTCTATAATTGACGGGGTTCTGGTGTATGATGTCAGGAGAAAGATAGGAAATATTCTGGCAAGAGAGCATCCTGTTGAAGCGGACCTCGTCATTCCTGTACCCGACTCAGGCAGGGCCTATGCATTGGGATATAGCGAGGAATCTGGCATAAAATACGCAGAGGGTTTGATAAAGAACAGATATGTGGACCGTACTTTCATAATGCCTGAGCAGAAGATGAGGGAGTTCAATGTTTCTCTGAAGCTCAATCCAATAAAATCTATGATAGATGGGAAAAGAATAGTGCTGGTGGATGATTCCATCGTCCGCGGTACCACAATGGGGAGGATAGTCTCCATGTTGAGAAAAGCCGGGGCAAAGGAGGTACATGTCAGAATAGGGTGTCCTAAGATAATAGCTCCCTGTTATCTTGGAATAGATATGAAAACCAGAGAACAGCTCATCGCGGCTAGAAATGATGTTGATGCCATAAGGAGGAATATAGGGGCGGACTCTCTTGGATATCTCAGCATAGATGGACTTATTGAGGCCATAGGAAAACCGAGAGAGGACCTCTGTTTGGGGTGCATAACAGGTGAATATCCTGTTCAGATAAAGGGAGAGCGCTTGAGAGGACAGAGGGTGCTGGATAGATACATTCAAATAGGTCTCCACAAAAAAGAATAACGCTCATATACTTCCTCATATAGTCGGCCATGCATAAGCCAGAGCGCAGGCGTGATCTAGCTGGTTAGGATAAGGGCCTTCCAAGCCCTTTGCCCGGGTTCGAATCCCGGCGCCTGCATTCCTTCGCTAAGTCGTGCAGTAGCCTCCGACTCTTTCTATAGAAAGGGTCTGCGTCCTCAGATTTCTGCCAAATTCTGCTTACCTTAACTGCTGGCTTAGCGGTATCCGCACTTCCTTACGGAAGTTCTCTACCGCTTCGCCACCTAAAAAAATAGTATGCCACTGTGGCTTAGCGGTATAGCGACGCCTTGGTAAGGCGTAGGTCGGGGGTTCGATTCCCCCCAGTGGCTCTTGCTTACACATAGGAATTTCCGAGGAGCGCTCTGCCCTAAGGTAAAGGGCATTCCTCCAACCGCTCTCAAAACGATTAAATACCAAAAGCATAAAGGACTGAGCGAGCAGGGGTAGCCAAGCCTGGCCAACGGCGCCAGATTGAGGGTCTGGTCCTCAGTGGTCCCTGGGTTCAAATCCCAGCCCCTGCACTCATGCCTTTTATCCTCAAAAGGCAGACTCAAAAAATACTCAGTATTTTTTTTCGTCCCAGCCCCTGCACTCATGCCTTTTATCCTCAAAAGGCAGACTCAAAAAATACTCAGTATTTTTTTTCGTCCCAGCCCCTGCACTCATGCCTTTTATCCTCAAAAGGCAGACTCAAAAAATACTCCGTATTTTTCTCGTCCCCACCCCCTGCACTTTTTCAATAGTGGCACGATTCACAGAAAACCTTATTATAACAAAGCCATGCATTGCTGTGATACCATGCCTGTTGAAATAGGAGACTATGTTGAGGTGAATTACACAGGAAAGCTGGAGGATGGAACTATATTCGACTCTTCAGTGGAAGAGATTGCGAGGAGCGCTCTCTATTACGACCCCGATAGAGAATACGAACCTCTGGGATTCGTCGTAGGAGAGGGTATGCTCATAGAGGGCTTTGAGAAAGGAGTCATCGGAATGGATGTGGGAGAGAAGAAAGAGATAAGGATACCTCCTGAGAAGGCATACGGCACAGAGGGCAGCCATCCACTTGCAGGGAAAACACTGATATTTGAGATTGAAGTTGTTAAAATAAGGAAAAAATGATGAGTATGCTTAGAACCTATGCCAGATATCCATTTCTTCCTGAGGCGAGGGAGTTTATATCAAAGAAAGGGATATCTGTATATGAGGCTCTATCTGAAAATCTTGAGGACAACAGGGCGATACAGGACGCATGGAACAGGGTTTTCGGGGCTTTTCTTGGAAAGATAGCCTTTATTCCCTCTGTGGATGACAGAGTGTGGGAAATGATATTGAAGATGAACTCTGGATACGAGATCTCTCCATCTGAGGTTCTAGACGCCAGCGATTATATGAGGGATGTATATGGAGAAAGCGAGGAGATAGATGTCCCGCATGGGGACAATGAACTGATTGCCAGAATAATATCATACCCAATAGCAAGGATCATGGTTTCCTGTCTCAACGATAGCAGATTCCTAAGGAGATATGGATTGAAGGAGGCTGAGCTTTTTAGGAAGCTTTTGGAGATGGAATGGAATTCCGGAACCGAGAGGGAGTTTTTCGTGGAAATTGGCAAAAAACTTGGGCTTTCGATAATCATATCCGATGAGTGGGCTGCCATGGATGTTATAAGCTATGTGAAAAACACGGCCCAGATGAAGGACCCGAGGAAGAAGCTCCTTTTTCAGGATGTCAGGAAAGGGATGGTATATTTCAAAAAGAGATCTGAGGGAAACGAGCACATGGATGTGATTTTCAGGTCTTTTCAGCAGGCTCTTCAGGATAAAATACTTTCAGAGCTTCCTCTGAATGTTCCTGATTCTCTCTGTGAATCCCTTTCTCCAGTAATATCAGTTCTCAGGTTAATAATAAGCAATTACTACGAGAATTACAGGCTTGGAGACCTTGGAGAGGTGGAGGTTGAAAAGTTCCCACCATGCATGAAGAGGCTTTATTCAATGGCAAAGTCAGGCATAAACCTGCCGCACAGTGGGCGCTTCGCTCTGACCGCCTTTCTGCACCACATCGGGATGTCTGTTGACGATATAGTGAAAGTATTCTCCGCATCTCCAGATTTCAACGAATCCATAACGAGATATCAGGTAAGGCACATATCAGGTGAGATTTCAGGAGTGGAATATATGCCTCAGAAGTGCTCCGTCATGGTTTCAGAAGGCCTTTGCTATAATCCTGATGATCTGTGCAGAAAGGAATGGATGACCCACCCTCTGATATATTACAGGGTAAAAAAGGAGGATAAAAGGCGTGGTAAAGCTGGAAAGAATAGAGATATACAGGGTTGAGTTGCCCAGAAAGGGAATTTTCAGGATAGCCACAGGTTCCTCTTCAGAGGTCAGAAATGTGGTTATAAGGATAAAATCAGGCCCTTACGAGGGATGGGGTGCCGGAGCTCCAACGAGGGTTACTGGAGAGACTATGGAAAGCATAGGGAGAGCGCTCTCCGCTCTTAAAAAAGAGCTATCCGGAAAGAAATTCGAGTCCCCTGAAGAAGCGGTACATCTTGCTGAGAGATATGCTGGAAAGAACCCCTCAGCGCTGGCAGCCTTCGACATAGCTGTGTTCGACCTTTTTTCGAAAATTGAAGCTTTGCCATTATATATCTATCTTTCAGAGAGATATGGCACAGAGCCCAGAGACAGGGTAATGACGGACATCACCCTCGGAATAGAGAGCCTTGAGAAGACAGTTAAAGAGGCGAAAGAGTACATAAATTCTGGATTTCGAGCTATTAAAGTGAAAATTGGGCTTGACT
>JALSOU010000172.1 GCA_026986305.1 Thermoplasmata archaeon
CTGATGTCTTCCCTCCCTTTCACCATACACCCCATAGGCGGGGTCGTGCCTCTAATGGAGAACTACAGGTATTCCGATCTTGTTAAAGTCATAATCTCCTCAAAGAAGGGGCTCAATCCATCAAAGCCGGTGCATCTCTTCGGAGCAGGTCACCCGATGCTCTTTCCAATGGCGGCTCTTCTAGGCTGTGACCTCTTTGACTCCTCCTCTTATGCGAAATACGCATATGATGGCAGGATGATGTTTCCTTGGGGAACAGAGAAGATAGAGAACATGGAGGAGTTCCCATGCTCATGCCCTGTGTGTTCAAGATACACGCCTAAGGAGATAAGGCAGATGCCTGAAAAAGAGAGGCACAGGCTCATAGCTCTCCACAACCTGTACATTTCATTTGCGGAGATAAGAAGGGTGAGGGAGGCCATAAGGAAGGGAACTCTGTGGGAAATGGTTGAGCAGAGAGCCAGAACACGGCCTGAACTTCTAAATGCCCTTAGAACAGCGCTGAAATACCATGATTATCTGGAAAGCTTTGAGCCGAGAACAAGAAAAAGCACATTCCTTTATTCCGGTTGGGAGAGCCTGAAAAGGCCGGGAATACTCAGGGCTTCAAGGGATGCGGAGAGAATAGCCATGGAATCTCCAAGAATTGTTCTTCCGGAAGCAGAGCACCCTTATTCTGTGTTTTATGCCGAAAAATTGGAGAAAAACAGGAGATACGCTGTGAGCTCCCCCTTCGGACTCGTTCCCATGGAGCTGGATTCCACATACCCATTCGGACAGTCCATATTCCCGGAAATTCTGGACAAAGAGGTTAAAGAGGACATGGAGCGCAAACTATCATTGAGTAAGATGCACGAGGCTGAGATAGACAGGGATGTGGAGCAGATAAGGACCATAGCGAGATTTCAGTTCGGCGATGACGGTGCCAGTGAGATCCTGAAAGGGGAAATAAAGGCTGTAAAATCCAGAAATACAGGCAAGATAAGGAATGTCATAGTAGATGGTGAGCATGTACTCTCTTTAAGGGCAGAAGACGGAATGTTCACCCTGAAATTGATGGGCGGTAGAAGGTTGCACAGACTCCCTTATCCCAGATATCGTGTGGTCATATCTGAGGGAGATGAGTTCATAAGGGAAGGGAAGAATGTATTCGCCAAGTTCGTGGCGGATATGGATGAGAGACTGAGGCCAGCAGACGAGTGCATAGTTGTCAACGAAAAGGATGAATTTCTGGGGGTCGGGCAGGTAATTCTCATAAAAGAGGAGGCAATGAGCTTTGAAAAAGGCATAGCTGTTAAGGTGAGAGAAGGGAATAGAGCTTAGATGTTGCATTTGTGGAAAAACTTAATAAATGAAATAAAGAACTTTCAACTATGATTAAGAAAATACTGGGAGTAGTGATGATTTTAATCGCCGTAGCGCTCTTCATAATCACCATATCTGGTGAAAACATGCTTCACATAGCAATAGCCTCTCTCCTCTTCCTACTCTCCCTTCTCGCAGGGCGCAATATAGCTTACCTTGTCCACGATTCGCAGGTGTTAAAGAGAAGGAGCAGGAACTTCTTCTCCCCAAACGGCATGATATCCATGTGGATGCTGTTTTTCATCATCATGGTGATAATCTACACCATTTCATTTCAGGTATTCTTCAAATCCATAAGCATCTTTGTTGCAGGGATTTCTGGATCTTACATGGGAATAGCATACTCCATAATCTGCCTAATAGGTTCATACATCCTCTTCTCATACCAATCCTCTCTGCATCCGGATAAGCTCTATTCTTCATGGGGAAAGAGGATGGAAAGGATGAGCTCAGGAATGGGCGGAATGATGAAAAACATGGGAAGAATATTTTGATCGTACCCAAACTACAATGCTTTATATATGAAAAACAGATATGAGGCCGTGAAAGCAGTAATTCCGGCAGCAGGTCTGGGAACGAGAATGCTCCCTCTTACAAAGGCCCAGCCAAAGGAGATGCTTCCCATACTGGATAAGCCTGCAATACAGTATGTTGTGGAAGAAGCCGTGGCATCTGGCATAGAAGATATACTTATAATAATAGGCAAGGGAAAAAGGTCTGTGGAGGACCATTTCAGCAGGAATAGGGAACTTGAATTCTTTCTAAAAGAAAGGAAGAAGGAAGAGGAACTGAAGAGGCTGATTGGCTCAGAAATAGATGCAGACATATTTTTTGTACAGCAAAAAGAGCCGAAAGGTCTGGGGGATGCCATACTGTTTGCTGAGAAGCATGTTGGAAACGAGCCCTTTGTCCTTATGCTTGGAGATGATATAATATTTGACCAGAAACCAGCTGCCAAACAGCTGATAGATGCTTATTATCGCTACGATAGACCCATACTTGGAATAGAGGATGTTCCGGAGGAGGATGTATCAAAGTACGGCATAATAAAAACAGGTGGGGAGCTTGAAAATGGAATATTTGATGTAGAAGACATGGTGGAGAAACCTCCGTTGGAGAAAGCGCCGTCCAACCATGCCATCATAGGCCGATACTTACTCACTCCAGAGATCTTCTCCTATCTCAGGCAGTCAAGACCTGATTTCAGAGGGGAATTACAGCTCACAGATGCGCTCCGCATGTACAACCGTGAGCACAGGATGCTCGGGCTCAGATTCAACGGCATAAGGGTTGATGTTGGAAATCTGAAAGGCTGGTTGAGGGCCAATATGCTGGCGGCAAAGACATTCATGCCAGAGCTTTACAAAGACATACTGGAAGATATTCAGTAATTCTCTCCTTTTTTCCCTTTTCCTATGACAGCATACGGGATTTTGACATCCTTTTTCAGGGTTCTTCTCCCGTCAACTATCAATTTAAGCGGGTATTTGTCGTAGTCAATCTCCTTAAACTCTTCCCAGTCTGCCTGAATCATGCATATATCAGCTTTTTCAAGGGCTTTTTCCGCTGTTTTTGCATACTCAATCTCAGGAAACAGTCTTTTGAAGTTTTCCATGGCTTTTGGGTCATAAGCTATTACATTCGCTCCTTTTTTCAATAGCTCTTTCACCAGAGGAATTGCTCTGGATTCCCTTATATCGTCCGTATCGGGCTTAAAAGATAGGCCGAGGAGCGCTATGTTTTTTCCTTTCAGCTCTCCCGCATACTTTTCCGCAAGCTCAATCATTCTAAGAGGCTGTCGGTCGTTTATCTCAATAACATCTTTAAGAAGTATTGGATCATATCCTTTCTCTTCCGCAGCTGAAATCAGAGCCTTAACATCCTTTGGAAAACAGGAACCTCCGAAACCCGCACCTGCCTTCAAAAAGTATGGGGATATCCTGTGATCCATTCCAACTCCTTTCATGACATCCTCAACATCTATGCCAAAGCGCTCGCATATATTTGCAATCTCATTGGCAAAGCTTATTTTTGAGGCCAAAAAGGCGTTTGAAGTGTATTTTATCATCTCAGCTGTGCTAGGATCTACAACTAGAACAGGGGCATTGAGCGGGGAGTAAAGCTCTTTGAGAATCTCCTCATCCCTTTTGCTCTTAACTCCAAGCACCACTCTGTCTGGGTTGAGGCTGTCTTCAAGAGCCACGCCTTCTCTCAAAAACTCAGGATTCATGGCGATTCCGAAATCCACGCCTTCTTTTTTTCCAGAGACTTTCTCTATGGTTTTCCCAGCCTTCTCAGTGGTTCCGGGTATTACAGTGCTTTTTATCACGACAAGGTGGTATCCATCCTTTTTTCTTAGAACCTCTCCTATCTGTTCAACAGCTGAAAAAACATAGGAAAGGTCTATGCTGCCATCCTCCTTTGAGGGTGTTCCCACAGAAACGAAGCTTATGTCTGTGGAAAGTATGGCGCTCTCAAGGTCTTCTGTGGCTCTGAGCTTCTTATTTTCAACAAGACCTTTAAGGAGTTCATCCAGACCTTTCTCATATATCGGGCTTTTTCCCATGTTTATGCTTTCAACCTTTTCCTTTACAACATCCACTAGGATTACCTCGTTTCCAAGCTTTGCAAAGGTAGCTCCTGTGACGAGTCCAACATATCCAGCGCCTATTATTGAGATTTTCATCATCTATGGGTAAAAAGAGGGGGTATATAAGTGATGGGAATCAACTCAAACTCAGCCTTTTTCTAAAGAGCATGAGCAGGAAATAGGAGCTTATCAATATGGAGCTTGCCCATCCTAAGACATAGGAAATTGAGGCACCTATAACGCCGTATTTAGGTATGAGTATAATTGAGGAAAAGATAGTAACAACGGCGGCACTTACCGTATCATATGTGCTTATTATGGGCCTCCCCCCACCTTCCCAGAGAGCTGAAAAAGAGTTTCTTATTCCAGCTAGAACGGCGCCGATTGAGATTATGATGAAAGGAAGGTATGCATCAGCATATTCCTCTTTGAATACCATGGTTATCCCCTGCTTTCCAAAGAGTATTGCTGGTATTATTAACCCCACTCCTGAAAGAAGGATTAAAGCTGTGGAGTATTTGAATATCCTTATTCTATGTTCATTACCTCTCAAAGATGCTATTTTAGGCATGGTTACTGTGGATATAGCCACAGGAATGAAGGAAAAGACTATTGATAGCGTGAAAGCGAGGGAGAGCGTGGCCACCTCGCTGTAATCTGAGAAGTACTTGAGAATGAGCACAGGGGCCTGCATAACAGTCACATATGCTATCGTAGTAACGAAAATCGGGGAAGAAAAGAGAAGAACATCCTTTATAAGTTTTTTAGATACCATTTTTATGTTAAAATTCACATCAGATTTCCATAAAAATTCAAGAATGAATATCGTTATCCAGCCACCGAAAGCATATATTAGCAGAACAGGAGCTGAGGTGATGGAAAAGTAGAGATATATGATAAGGAGTAGGGTTATTTTCACCAAATTCCGTATTATGTTGAAAATGGAGTATTTCATATAGTCCATTAGTCCTCTCACAGTTCCCATATATATTAAAGAGACAGAGTATCCTAAGATAACCATCAAAAGAAGCCATTCTCCCATAAAAACAATGGAAGTGAAGATTTCTGTAATTATCAAGGATATAAGAAATATGAACATTATGTTTGTGAAATAGGCGTATTTGCGTGGGAGATCATCGTGGTATTTCGCCAGAAATCTGGTCATGGCAGTTGGAAACCCACTTGCGACGAATGTGGATAAAACAGTGGAAAGGCTCAGTATGTATCTCACCTTTCCATATTCTTCTTTTGACATCCATACTGCCAGAAGAGTCATGAAAGCGAAGGCTATTCCCTGCCCTATAACATTCCCTACACCGACCATTACAGATTTTTTGAGCATTTCTGAGTCTTTTTTCACCGGACTTGACCATAATTTTTTTCTATATAATGCTTCGCTCTTTTCACATGGTTAGTGGGGGCAACCTTTATAAACACCCCTCTTTTCTGTGCCTCACTACCTGTAGGAGAGGCAGCAGCCTCGCAGAACTACAGAGGTGATACATTGGCGGATAAAAGCATAGTAGAAGCGGTAAAGAAGGCGATAGAGCTCGCAAAGGAGCGCAACCGCAAGTTCAGGGAGAGCGTAGATTTAGCCATAAATCTTAAGGATGTTGACCTGAAAAACCCCAAGAACAGGATTGAAGAAGAGATAATATTGCCACACGGAAGGGGGAAGCAGGTAAAGGTCGGAGTTTTTGCAACAGGTGAGCTTGCTTTCAAATCAAAGGATGTTGCTGATGTTGTCATAACTCCTGAGGAGATAGATGATCTGGCAGAGAACAAGAGAAAGGCTAAGAAGCTGGCAAACGACATAGATTTCTTCATAGCAGAGGCTCCCCTAATGCCTGTTATAGGTAAAAAACTGGGAGTTGTGCTTGGTCCTAGAGGAAAGATGCCAAGACCTGTGCCTCCCAACATAGATCCAAAGGGGATAGTTGAAACTCTCAGGAAGACCGTGAAGGTGAGGTCAAAGGACCGGCCGACATTCCACGCCCATGTTGGGACTGTGGACATGGACCCTGAGCAGATAGCGGATAACATAGAGGCTGTGCTTAAAAGGGTGGAGTCAAAGCTGGAGAGAGGAAGAATGAATATAAAATCGGCCTATGTGAAGACCACAATGGGCCCTGCTGTGAGGTTGTGGTAACATGGCACATGTAGCACAGTGGAAGAAGGAAGTTGTCGCAGAGCTTGAAGATATCATAAAAAGCGGCAAGACAGTGGCTCTAGTCTCAGTAAACGGAATACCTGCGGTTCAGATGCAGAAGATGAGGGAGAATCTCAGAGGAAAGGCAAGGATTAAAGTTGCGAAGAACAAGCTCATAAAACTGGCCCTACAGAACGCCTCACAGGATAAGCCCGGGGTTGAAAAGCTCGCCGATTACATAGAGCACCAGCAGCTGGCAATAGTTTCCACGGACAACAATGCGTTTTCCTTCTATAAGGAGATGGAAAGGTCCAAGACAAAGGCACCTGCCAAAGGAGGAGAGACAGCTCCTGAGGACATAGTTGTAAAGGCAGGGCCGACATCCTTCAAGCCCGGTCCAATAGTTGGAGATTTCCAGAGGGTCGGAATACCAGCTGCAATAGAGGGCGGAAAGATAGTCATAAAGAAGGACAAGGTCATGGTCAAGGCTGGGGAAAAGATACCCCGAGATCTGGCCCAGATGCTAACCAAGCTTGAGATTTATCCGATAACTGTTGGAATGGATGTTCTGGCGGCCTATGAGGACGGCACTGTGTTTGACAAGTCTGTGCTGGCAGTGGACGAGTCAGAATATCTGGCCAAGGTGCAGAGCGCTTCCTCATCCGCGTTCAATCTGGCAATGTACATAGGCTATGTCACAGACATGACCATAGAGCCTCTCATAGCAAAGGCAGCTACAGAGGCGCTGAATCTGGCTGTGAATGCAGCCATACCGACATCAGAGTCCATAGAGGCCTTGATTGCGAAGGCGCAGAGGGAGATGCTTGCAATAGCATCCCTGGCTCCTGAGGCTCTGGACGATGAGCTCAGGGGGGCCATATCCTCAAGGCCTTCACAGGGACCTCCGCCATCCGAAGGTGGCGGTGAAGAGGAAGAAAAGAAGGAAGAAGAGGAAAAGGAAGAAGAGGTATCTGAAGAGGATGCCGCAGCAGGATTAGGAGCATTATTTGGATAAGGAGGTAGAAAAAATGGAGTATATATACAGCGCTCTGGTTCTTCACTCCGCCGGCAAGGAGATAACCGAGGATGCAATAATAAACATCCTCAAGGCGGCAGGTGTGGATCCCGACACTGCAAGGGTGAAGGCACTGGTTGCAGCTCTTGAAGGTGTGGACATAGATGAGGCTATGAAGACAGCAGCGTTCGCACCTGTGGCAGCAGCACCGGCAGCAGCGCCAGCTCCTGCAGAGGGCGGAGAGAAGAAGGAAGAAAAGAAGGAAGAGGAAAAGGAAGAAGAGGTCTCCGAGGAAGAGGCCGCAGCAGGACTCGGAGCGCTCTTCGGATAAATCCTCCCTTCAAAACCATTTACCTGTTTGTTTTTTATAGAATCAGCCTCTTTCTCTGGCTTTTATTTCCTCTCTGTCTATCAGCTCATTCTGCTCTTTACTCCATACTGAGTTTGGAGTCTTTTTAAGCCATTCCACATAAAGGTCTATGAATCTGAGCCTTTCCTCAAAATTCCTCTGTCTTTCCCTTTTCAGCTCTTCAATGTCAATCTTTTCAGTTTCCTCGGACATCAGACCACCCCAAATATTCTTTTGATTTTTTTTCATCTACTTTAAGAGATTTCATCAACACGATGAGCTTTTGAAGGTCCATATTATCCCTAAAAAGGTCGAAAAGAAATCTAGCATCCTCTATATCCTTCTCTGAGCCTAAAAACAGCTTATATGCGATCTGAAGTTCCAGAGGAGAAATAGGGATGGGAACTCCATTTAGCACCACAGTTATCTTTTCATTCAGGGCCTTTCTGTGTACATAGTTTGATGCAAACTTCATCTCTATGTTGGGTATTATCTTTCCGATCCATGAAAATCTTACAGCTATACTCTCTTTTAGATATTCATATGCCTCCTCAGGTTCAGAAGTAATTATACACTCCATTCTATCTAGAGAA
>JALSOU010000173.1 GCA_026986305.1 Thermoplasmata archaeon
ATTTTATCTCTTAAATTTAATCCTAGGCCAAAGGGTTGCAAAAAGCTTTCTTGAAGAGATGGCTGGAGAATAAGAGTTGGAGATTATAGGATAATCTATGAGATAGATGACAAAAACAAAAATGTAACTGTTTTACATATTGGCCATAGAAAATATGTATATAAACAATAAATAATGTTGTTATTGGAAATCATTCCCAAAACTATTGAGCCCTTCCTCTTCTCTTGAACTTCCTGTTTAGAGCTAGAATGAACAGAGCATTGAGAAGAAGTCCCAGAAGTCTTTCGGGGAGCGCCAGAATGGGAGGCATATTAAGAGGAGGGTTCTGATACAAAGTTAGAAAACTTGCACTCAGAGCATCAAAAATGCCCATATTTTGAGTAAAAGAGAATACTGATGCAAAAATAATGCCTGACATGACAATCCAGAAAACAGGCAAAATGGCACTTTCCCCGTAAAGGCTCAACCATCTGTATGCTCTAACCATCTGTGTATATCCCCAATCACTTATTCTTTTTATCCATCTGTTCTTTTCTCTCGATTTCAGCCACTTCTTTCTTGCATCCATTTCCATTATGTAAAACTCCCCTGCTTCCACATGCCTGTTGTGTGATTCATAGTTCTCTCTCAAAAACTCGTATGTTGAAAGCATAAGATCATAGAGTTCCTCCTTTTCCATCCTATAGATTCTGTTTCCTTTATTTGGTATAAAACATAGAGGACAAAACTTTCCTTCTCCTTTTGTATCAATAAAAAGAGAGGAACAATTTGTGCACCAGAAGAATTTTTCTTCAACAATACCATCAAAAAACTCTCCTTTCCATCTAACACCCATGAAGGACATCTTCTCTGTCTCGGATACCTGAATAAATGATGAGTAGTAAAGGCCTGTTTTTATGAACCTTATCTGCCCGTTTCCGAAGATTCTTATGCCTGCCATAACAGCTCTGAGGTTCTCTATCTCCTGAAACACCATAATTCCTTTTATGGATGCGTCTGTGAAATATAGGACCATATTTCTACCGATGCTTATCTGGGTAAAATCCGCAACCCCATTCTCTGAAAACATGGCCATCTTGAAAGATGCAGAGGCTCCATGGAATTTTGCATACCGGAAGTCTGCGTCTCCGCTGAATTCTGCACCCTCGAAGTCTGCATTTCCACCGAATTTTGCATACCAAAAGTTTGCACCCTCGGAGAATGTTGTGCCTCCAAAAAGACCGCTAAAGTTCGCATCTCCAGAGAATGTTGCAACCTCGAAGTTTACATGCTTCTTGAATTTATATCCTCCAAAATTTGCCTCTGAAAACCAAAAACCTACGAAATTATAGGAGATTGTCTCATCACCTTCTTCGATTTTTCTTTCAATTTCTTTTATGTAATTATCCAGTGTCTTATTGAAATCCTCAATTATCCTCTTCCTGTCTTCTTCATCCAGAGCCAGAAACCTCTCAAGCTCCCTTATTCTATCTTTATCAACTTTTTCAAGCTCTTGCTTAACCTCTTCAGGTACATCTCCTTTTGGCAGGTGGAATATGCAGTAATTCCAGTCTTTGTAATTATCTATGTTGCAGCCTCCATAATTACACAATCTCTTTCACCTACTCTGTGTATTATATTTCATCTATAAAAGGTTTGTTCCCGCACTCCTGATTCCGAATACCAGAGTTGTCATCTCGAAGTGGGGTAACAAAACTGTCCCGAATATCTTTATATATGTGGAAAATGGAGGCCCATGCCCATGGAAAGCTACGACACGGTTATAATCGGTGCAGGCCCTGCGGGCCTTACAGCTGGT
>JALSOU010000174.1 GCA_026986305.1 Thermoplasmata archaeon
TCATAGATGAAGGAATTTCCGAATTGGTTGGCTATAAGAGAGGAGATTGTGTAGCCGGGTGCGAAAATACCCGCTGTAAGGTTGAATGTGTTTCCAACCACAAGGCTCACCGCCACTGTTTCTCCTATCGCCCTTCCGAAAGCGAGTATGATTCCTGAGTATATTGCAGGTTTTATATATCCTAAAAGCACCTTTGTAGCCTCATATCTCGTCATTCCGAGAGCGTATGCCCCCTCCCTGTATCTGAAAGGAATCATCTGATACGCCTCCCTTATTATCGCCGATGCAAAAGGAGTTACCATTATCCCAAGAAGTATCCCGGCGGAGAGGTAACTGAATCCTGAGATTGGGGGATAATTGAATATAGGTATAAATGAAAGATTTCTGTAAAGAGGTTCCATGAAGCTTTCTTTTAGAAAAGGCACGAGTACGAATGCGCCCCATATACCGTATATTATCGTTGGCAACCCTGCCATAACATCCGAAGTTATTATCAGGGTGTTTTTCAGCTTTTTAGGTGCATAATCCACTATAAAAATTGAATAGGATATTGAAAGGGGGAGCGCCACCAGTATGGCTATGAGGGATGTATATATGCTTCCCCATATAGCAGCGGCAAGCCCGTAGTTCTCCATAGATGGCGTTTCAGAGGCCTCCCAGACATTATTGAAGTAAAGACCCGGCCCATATCTCTGAAAAGCAGGTATAGCATTTAAAAAATACACTGCAAGCATCCATGCGAAGAGTATGAACACAAAGATGACTGCGGGGTATGTTATGATCTTAAATGTATCCAGTCTTTTGAGCTCCATATGTTCGCCTCCTGACTTTCTCTTTGTATCTCTCGTGTCCATTCCTTTAAACGCCACCTGACCTTCACTTAGCTTCCTCCAAAATAAAAAGAGGTTAGGAGTTAATGGAATTAACAGCATCCAGTCCTTTCTGTGCAACCCCCTGTGGAAGGCCCACATATCCTGGAGAGAGGTTCTCAGCTTTCTGTCCCTCGGTAAGCACCCATTTCAGGAAGTCCTTTATGGCCACAGCCTGCTCATGAGTGTAGTGCTTTCCACCGATGTTTTTCCAGACGATAATATGAGTAAATGCGACTATTGGATACGAGTTTTCTCCAGGAGCGTTGAGAAGCTGCTTTAGGTCTTCTTTGTAGCCTTCTTCAGGGGATGGTATATTCGACTGCACTCCTGCCACAGCTGCCTGTATCGCTTCATCTGTAGGCTTGACATACTTTCCATCCGCATTCTGCAGATATGCAACAGGCAGTTTTTCCTCTATGGCGAATGAAAGCTCAGTGTAGCATATGCTGTATTGTGTCTGCTTTAAAGTGGAAACCACCCCAGGATTTCCTTTTCCACCGAGGCCTCTTCCCACATCATCCGTTGGCCAGTCCACACTCTTTCCTGCTCCTACCTCCTTAGCCCATGTTTCGTTTATCAGGCTAAGATAGGTTGTAAATATGGCTGTCGTTCCGCTGGAATCGCTCCTGTGCACAACTATTATCTTCTGGTGAGGCAGCTCAATTCCTGGGTTTTCATCTGCTATGGCAGGGTCATCCCAGTATTCTATATCTCCTATGAATATACCAACAAGAGCGTCTCTGCTCAGCTTTATATCCTTAATCCCCGGAAGATTGTAAGATACAACCACGGCCCCTACGACCTCCGGAAACTGAAGTGGCTGGTCTCCTGTGGCTTTCAGCTTATTCCATACGCTTTCACTTACAGGTGGGTCTGACCTTCCAATTTGTGTAAGTCCCTGCATAAAAGCTTCCTGTCCATGCCCTGATCCACCGCCTTCGTATTCTATTTTCACATTAGGGTGGCTCTGCTGATATATGTCTATCCATTTCTGTATCTGGTACTGGGGAAATGTCGCCCCCGTTGTCCTCAGAACAACGGTGTTACTGCTGTTTTTGCTCGTGTTCATCACAACGAACGCGGCTCCGATTATAGACACTATGGCTATCACGCCTATTACCATTTTTGCGGTTTTTTCCATGGTTTTTCACCATAGGCAGGAAGATTTTTCCAGCATATATAGCTTGTCGAAATAGAATATACCTATCTAAAGTCAGAATATATGTCTATATAGTAAGATGTAGAGATATAGAAAAACTTAAAAATGATAAGTAATTCAGATGAGCATGGAAAAAAGAAAGGTGCAGATGACTGGCGGCTCTTCCTACATCATAACCCTTCCAAAGGAATGGGTGAATGCGAGAGGAATAAAAAAGAACGATGTTCTGGATATAATAGAAAATTCTGATGGTAGCCTTAGCATAGTTCCTGAGGGGAAAGGGAAAAAAAGATCTGAGAAGAGTATTAGAATAGACTGCAAAGAGATAAATGATCCAAATTTCATATTCAGAATGCTGGTGGCTGCGTACATCAGAGGCTATACGACGATAATTGTACAAAGAGAGCCTTCAATCCCTCCTGAACTAAGGACAAGCGTTAGGAGATTTGTCCAGAATACTGTTGGACTTGAGATTATAGAGGAAGATGAGAGCACTATAGAGATAAAAGACCTCCTAGATCCATCTGAAATGCCTCCAGAGCGCACTATAAAGAGGATGTATATGCTTGTTAAAAACATGCACGAGGACGCCATTTACGCTCTTCTGAAAGGAAAAAGTGACATTCTCTCGGATATGGGAGAAAGAGACATGGAAATAGACAGGCTTTACTGGCTCATAGCCCATCAGTACAACTCAATATCATGTGACAGAAAGATAGCGGAAAAGCTTGGCATAGACCCGGGTTTGGGCGTTTATTACTTTTTAATAGCCAAAACAATGGAGAGAATCGGAGACCACGCAGTAAGAATATCGGAAAATGGTATGAGAATACTCAAACTTGACAAAAAACCCGCTATTTTTGAGAGAATAGAGGAAGCCAGTAAGATGTCCATGGAAATCTTCACAGAAAGCATAGATTCTTGGATAAGAAAAGATATAAAAAATGCTAATAGAAACATAGAAAATGTGAGAGAGTTAGTTAAATACTGCGAGGAAATATCGGAGAGCGCTCTCCGTGAAAAAGGAATAATGGCTGTGAGCCTAAACAGCATAATAGAGAGCATAAGGAGGACCGGAGAATACTCTGCGGATCTATCTGAGATGGCAATAAACTACCTTATAAAGTGATTACAGAAGCTTGAGATTTTCCATCACCTTATCCAGCTTCGGAACGGTGTTGAAATCATAGACCTCTTCAGGTTTTATCCACCTGTACTTGCTGTGCTCCCAGTCTATTTCAGGCTCTTCATCCCTTTTAGCCTCTGCGAGAAAAGGATGTATCCTCCATATCACGGATCGGTCTCTTGCGAGTATGGGCTCTCCACTCCTTATTATTTTAACTCTCATCTTCGTCTCCTCCTCCACCTCCTTCATGGCCCTCTCTTCCATGTTCTCATCACCTTTTTCTATGTGACCGGAAACACCTGCCCACCTACCCTTGCATGATCCCACCCTCTCGCTCCTTTTCAGTATTAGGACCCTATCTGATTTCCTTATCATGACCGTGATGGCATCCTTAACCCTAACCCTAGGGATATCCACATAGCCCTCATCAGCATTCACCATGACGCTGTCGCAGTTCCTCAGCAAGCTTATGTCAATCCTGTCTATCATCGGAATGCCGGAGATTATGGCTCCGCTGGCAACTATGGTCTCAGCGCTCCCATTTATTATGGCCACAGGGGCTGTGTCTGATTTCTTCATGCGGTATATCACATACGAACCAACTGTGCTTCCTTTTCCTGTTGAGAAGGCGAATACCTTTCCTGCAATGCTCTGACCTGATACCTGATTTGCGCTGTCAACCACGACCCCTTCCTCAGGGTCTATTCCGCCTAAAAATGATACAGCACCGGGCTCTATTATCACATCGCCTTTCGCCTGTCCTGAGGATATCTTTCGGCCGTAGAGCCTCATGCTATCACCATTCTGACCAGATCTTCAAGAGGCCTGAACCTCACGCACTGCCTGCAGAAGGACTCCTTAGGGAGATAGTATGCGGCTTTTCCTGAATTCACCCCTGTGCTTCTGAACCTCTTTTCTATGGGTGAAACTACCATGCATGTGTCCCTCAGAACAAGGCCTCCGAAATCCTCTATAACCCTAACAGCATCCTTATTCCTCTCAGCGACAGCCCTTGAAACTGACACCCACAGCTCCTTATCCTCCCTCTTTCTCCTTCCTTTGACCATCTCGGCTATCCTCCTGAGCTCTCTTTCAGATGCGTGCGGGCAACCTATGGCTATCAGCTCAGGCTCGCAATCCCTGTCCATTCCCTTTATGTGCTCCCTTATCTCGAGCTCATCCACCTTTATTACCTCTAAATCATCGTCTATGGCATTCTTCCACTCAGGTGTTGTGCCTTCAACATGATAAAGCGCTATTGAGCCGGTTGCAGCCATGGCAGCTCCAAGAGCCTTCATATCGTCCTCAGATGGCTTTATTCCCCTGAAATACGGGACCTTTTTTCCCATTTTTGAAAGCAGGGAACCCAGATGATTGCCGAGGGCCGCATACAGATATGAATCTGGGTTGAAATCCACCTCAACTACCACATCAGCCTTCCTGTTTTCTTCCAGATGAAGGCCGTATTCCGCCGTGAGGCCTGTTATGGCAGATGCCAGAGCCGAAGGGCCTCCTTCCCTGTTTGTCCTCGCACCTATGACTGAGTTTGCATAGCTCACGGCTGATGATTCAGCCCATGCCAGATGCTCTCCGAATTTCGGAACATTCACAAAATAATAGGGAGTGCATGTGAGTGATGGCTCAATACCCATTGAAACATATGCCTTGTAGATGCGCATCTGCTTTTCAGCGAATTCCCTATCAACACCCATGACTTGCCATTTTTCAATGTCCATGCCTGCTGGGTTCATGGTTGTCTTCACCCTGACCTTTTTCCCCTCTTTTTTCATCATCTCTGCATAGTCCTCTATGAACTCCAGCCCCGCATCCCCTATTGTCTTATACGACACACCTGAAACCTGAACTGAGCTCACAGGTATGAGCCTCTCAGCCTCGTATATCTTTCCAAGAGCAACTATTAGCTCCATTGCCTTTCTGACAGCCTCCCCCTCTTCGCCTGACAGCATCCTTTCCTGCTCATTGCTGAGATACATTGATACCACCGACTATGTGCATGTGCGGATAGGCTATACTTATATCTTCCTCCTCAGAGAACCTTTTGAGTATTCTCTGGGTTATCTCAGAGTGTATTTTGGAGCGCTCTCTGGACTTGCACGCATAAACGCCTTCCATAAGGACATAGGAATCGGCCATCTTCACAAAAACCGTTGGTTTGGTTATGAAAAGCTCGGCCAGCTCTGGAAAGTCCGCCATCTTCAGTATCTCTCTGGTGACGGTCTTCATCTCATCTCCAACTACACCCTTCATGCAATCCTCTATTATCTTTCTGGCCTTTTCATGGTTGCTCTCATATGTTACAGCAACTTTGACAGAATCCCAGATATACTCGCTGGATTTTGTATAATTTTCCACCCCTTTGTCCAGAATATCCTTGTTTGGTATCGATATCAGTCTTCCTGTATGGATATCCCCATCTATCCAGTTGTTTATCTCCCTTATCAGCGTGTGCATTATGGTTATATCAGCCACATCTCCCTTTTTTTCGCCAATTTCCACCCTATCCCCTATTCTGTAAAGCTTTGTTGTGGATATGTAGAACCAACCCACCGTGTTTAGTATAGGAACCTGAAGGACATAGACTATGGCAGCGCTCACCAACCCTACGCTTAGTGCCAAGTTCTGAAATCCAGCTATGTAAAGAAGAGCCCCAACGATGACTATTATCCAGACTATGTGGGTGAAGAGCCTCCATGACTCCTTGGCAGCGGCATGGGTTCTGAAAAACCTCACAGCCACAGCCCTGTAAAGCGGGTGTATGGCAGATAGCCAGAGCTTCGTGAATGCTATGACTATGAAGGCTGTTATTGACCTGTCATAATCATACATTGCAGAAGGGGTTTTCACATACGCGGAAAAAAGACCTATGCGTAGAGCGCTCAGGAAAACAGCTATTATGAGGAGGATTACCCAGAAGGCGATTATCGCCCTATGTGTCTCGGCATCCTCCATTATTTCGCTCTCTATTTCCCTGAGACTCGCCCTATTTCTCATCTCACCACTACTGGAATATCAGCCCCATACCTGATGCGGCATCGTCCTCCTGAGCCTTGAATTTTTTATATATCTCACCGTGATTCTCAGGAATCTCTGCGAAATCAAATGCCTTTTTAGCCTCCTCTATGGCCTCTTCAGAGCCTTCTATGAGGACATATACCGCATCATCCAAACCTAGGCCTTCTCCATCCCTAACAGTTATGCTCTGCCTGCTTATTATGTCTATCTTCAGCTTCTCATCTATCTTTGCCTTATCTTCCTTCTTTACCCTGAATATCGCATAGACCATCTCATCACCTTACAGCCTTTAAACGGGTTTTCCCGATTATCCTTGGCATAGAATCCGCCTGTATTAAAAGGATGTCCTCATCCTCTGTGTAAGCGATTTTTTTCTCAAGAACTAGGTGTTCTCCTGAAACTTTTGCAGGAACAAACTGGGTTCCCGAGGAAAGGTGCAGGACCATCCCATCTTTAATCTCTCCTTTCCAGAATGGGGTCAGTTCAGGCTTCATCTCAAACTCGGTTCCCACCTCCATAGTTCCCGGCTCTGCCAGCGTTATCCCCCTGTCCAAATCCTCTGGCTTAACCCCTTTTAGAGCTAGGCCTACCCTTGAACCTGTGCCTGCGGAATCAACGTCCTTGTCATGCACCTGTATGCTCTTAACCTGTACCTTGAAATCGTATGGATATGCCTGAAGCTCCTGATGCACCCTCACCTCCCCCCGCATCACCGTGCCTAAAACCACAGTGCCAACCCCTTTAACAGGGAAGAAGTGGTCTATAGGTATCTTTGTCGCTCCCTCTGAATTCTTCATAGGAATCTCTGCGAGGCGCTCCCTTATCTCTATGGGATCCTCTTCCATGAACTCATAGGACTGCAGAACCGTTCCCTTTGTTATGGCTTTCACCTGCTCAGGGTCTATGTAGTTCCTGAGAACTATGATTCCTTGGGATATCTCCCTCATCTGCAGAGCTATAACCTGCTCTCCGAAGTACTTATCCAGATTATTAACTACAAGGAGCGCTCCGTGTGAAAGGTTGACCATGTAAAGCAGGGGCTGTATTCGGTCAGGGTATCTGTGAGGGTGAATGAATGTTATATTACCTTCAGGCCCCTTGTAGTTGTACATGGCTATGTCGCTCACAGTGCCTTTTTTCCCTATCTTTGCGGCCAAATCAGGGTTTCCCAGAGCAGCTATGTTCACCATGCTATCACTTTGAAGACGAGTATCTTAAAAGGGCATCGTATTTCACCTTGTATTTCATGCCGCTTTTCCTCAGAAGCCCGTCTATTTTCTCAGCCACTTCAAGTATGTTCTGGGTCTTTGAGGTGCTGTGTATGTAGAACTCAACCCCCTCATCCCTTATCGGAAATACCAGCTTTATGGCATTCTGCCTTAGAAAGCCCTCAGGCTTCCTGTTTCTCTCTATCTCCTTCATGTCCCTTTCAAGCCATATCTCGAAGAGGTTCTGGTCATCGGGCATCTGACCAGTAGCCTCTAAAAATGTCCTGAGTATCTCTGGATATATCCCTTTAAGGTCCTTGTACTCCACGCCGTCCTCAAATATGAAGTGCGCGGTCCTAGCCTTTGGTGGAATCATGCATATCACATGGAGGGGTTATTATTTATAGGCTTCGCAGGGTGCTGAGATATTCTTTTACGCTCTCTGCATAGTCCTTCACCTTATCCGCAGGTATCCTTCCCTGTGCGAAATCCTGCCTTCCTCCTCCTTTTCCACCTACCTTTGCCGCAGAATCCTTCATAAGAGACCCGCAGTCCACTTCCACCCCTTTTCCTCTG
>JALSOU010000175.1 GCA_026986305.1 Thermoplasmata archaeon
CTGTAAATTATCTTTCTGCACTGATAGCTGTTTTCTCAGCATTCTTTTTCCTGTGATTTCACCCGATCTCTGAACTCTGTCGCAACCCTGTGCGCTCTCCTCACAGGCTCAGGTATCCTGTGCTTCATGAACCTGAAAGCGGTTTCACACGCCATTTCAATGGATATCAGATTTCCCGGAGAGACATAGACTGGATTTTTCGCCCTTCCTCCAAGAAGAGCGCATCCGACCTTCTTTCCATTAACCGTTACGATTCCCTTCCTCTTTTCGCTCCACTCTACCTCACCGCAGAGAAGGCTCTTAGCAACGCCTATCGTGGGAATTCCCAGCTTTATCCCAATATAGGATGCTATTCCCAGATGCTCAGGATGGAGTATGCCGTTCCCATCAACCATGAGGGATTCTATCTCAAAGGGAGCGCTCTCCACAGCCTCTATTATGGCTGGACCTTCCCTGTATGAGAGATATGTGGGTATGTATGGGAAATCTATCCTTGCCCTGTGCACATAATCCTCTATATGATTTCCACAGATATCAAATCTTGTCAGGGCTACGAATCCGTGGTTTCCTATGTATGCTATATCCACCCCTGTGATCTCATGGAATTCCCTGTCTTCAAGGATTAGGGAGGAGCGCATCTCTTCCTGCTCCTTTCTAAGCTCTCTTAGAATGCCTTTATGTGGAAAATCCGTGTAAATATCCGCAAGAGCCCTCCCGTTGTTGACTTCAAACTCCGGCCCTTCGATTATAACGCTCATATCCTCTCTGACCACCCTCCAGAAAGGAGCATCCAGCTCAGGAAGCATGGAAACTATTGCTCTGGAAGCCCTGATATCGCCCATGGCTCTAGCTATATCACCTATTCTGGCAACCTTTCCCTCAGGTATGCTCCTGATGATCGATTCGAGATCTTTCCTGAATCTCAGCCCATAACCTTCCATATAGCCTCTTTCCACACTGAATACGCCTTATCAAGCTCAATGTCCATGAGCAGGTGCTCGAAATCTGCGATTCCTATGTGCCTTCCTCCGACCCTGCCTATGCGGATAGCACCCGGCACAGTTGAGATGAAATCGTCCTCATGCCTTGAATCCACCTCAATTAGCCATCTGGACGGGCTCTCTGAAAATACTTTCATGTCTGCCCTAGCCTTTCCTATATTCCCGATGTTTATGTCAGCCCCTATGTTTCCTCCAAAGCTCATCTCAGCCAGAGCTACAGCTATTCCTCCTTCTGAGATGTCATGAACAGCCTTCACATATCCCTTATTTATGGCTTCAAGGAGCTTTGATGAATTTTTTATGAGCGCATCGGCATCAACCTTCGGAACAACCTGACTTCTTCCACCTGAGAGCTCATAGTATATGCTTCCGCCCATCTCAGCCTTTGTTTCTCCGAGGATGTAAATCGGATTTCCCTCTGATTTGAATGCGGAGCTAAGCACCTTTCTGACATCCTCAACTATGCCTGCGCCCATAACCGTCGGAGTTGGAGGTATGGCTCCAGCAGGGCTCTCGTTGTAGAAGCTTACATTTCCAGATGCGTAGGGCAATCCAAGAGATTTTCCCGCTTCTCCCAGAGCTTTAACAGACTCTCTGAACTCCCAGAACCTCTGTGGATTCTCAGGGTTTCCGAAGTTGAGGCAGTCCGATAATGAGTGGGGCCTCGCTCCAACAGAAATCAGAGCGCGGTAGGCCTCATCCACAGCGTTCCATGCCCCCCAGTATGGGTCTATCTCAGATATCCTAGGAGCAACGCCTGTGGAAACCGCTATGCCTCTCCATGAGCCTTCAACAGGCTTTATTACCGCAGCGTCTCCATGGGTCTCGTGCCCCACTTTTCCCTGCATCGGCGTAAGCACCGTGGACGCTCTGACCTGATGGTCGTACTGCCTTATCACCCAATCCTTTGAAGCTATATCTGGATGCGATATGATCCTCAGAAACATATCCTCATAATCCTCAGGCTCAGGTGGAATGTACTCCTCAAAGCTTCTCTTCGGCTTTATGTATCTTCTCCTGTAAACAGGACCTGCGGTGTAGAAGTTCAGGTCAAGGTCTATGACCACCTCTCCCCTATATCTCACAACTATCCTGCTTCCCTCAACAGCCCTTCCTATGGGAGTTGCGAGGACATCCCATTTCTCAAATATCTTCAGGACCTTATCAACATTCTCAGGTTTAACCGCAAGCATCATCCTCTCCTGACTCTCTGATATCCATATCTCCCACGGAGCCATATCCTCCTCTTTCAGCGGAACTTTTTCCAAATCCACCTCAGCTCCGAGCCCCGCAGCAAGGGCCATCTCACCCACACAGCTTGACAGCCCCCCACCTCCGAGGTCCTTCATTCCCTCCACTAGGCCCATCTCATTGGCTTCAAAGCAGGCATGGAACAAGGGCTCTTCTGTTATGGGGTCTCCAAGCTGCACAGCCCCCCTAGATTCCTCCTCAGATTCCTCATGAAGTGTCAGAGATGCGAAGGTTACTCCGTGTATCCCATCTCTGCCAGTTCTTCCGCCTGCAAGTATGAATACATCGCCTGCCTGTCCAACCCTGCTGTGCACTATCTTATCCTTCTTAACGATGCCTACGCAGCCCACATTCACCAGAGGATTTCCAGTGTATCCTTTATGGAAGTAGGTTATTCCGTTTACCGTTGGAATTCCCATGCGGTTTCCGTAATCCCTTATGCCTGCGACAACCCCTGAGAAAAGGTATCTCGGATGCTTAACACCCTTAGGTATATCATCATATTTAGTGTCCAGATTTCCGAAGAATATGGGATCTATGAGTGCAACGGGTTGAGCGCCCATGCACGCTATATCCCTCAGTATTCCACCAACCCCTGTAGCAGCGCCTCCGTATGGTTCAATGGCAGACGGGTGATTATGTGATTCTATCGCCACAGCATAAGCATATTCATCGTCAAAGCTCATCAGCCCAGCGTCCTCGTTTGCTATGAAATCGTCGTTCTTGACGGAAAATATGAACTCTTTAAGAAGGGCTTTTGATGATTTATAGCATGAGTGCTCTGACCATGCCTGACCTATGGCCTGCAGCTCAGCATCCGTGGGATTTCTTCCGAGTTTTTTGAAGTAATCCCTCACCTTTTTCATCTCATCAACCGAGAGGGCAAGGCCCATTTCATCGCTTATCTGCTTTAGCTCCTCATCGCTGGCTCCTTCGAGAACGACCTCGTAAAGCTCGAATGGAAGCTCTTTTTTCAGATAGCGCTCCATTTCACTCCCTCTTCACTTCCACAGAGTACTTATGAATCACAGGGTTTGCAAGGAGCTTTCTGCACATCTCCTTTCCAATTTCAACCGCTTTATCGGGATTCTCCTCATCAAGCTCTATGTCAAATACCTTTATGCTCTTCACGGATTTGACTTCAAAACCCAAAAGCTCCAGAGCCTTCTTCGTGTTCTCTCCTTCAGGGTCTGCGACCCCTTTTTTCAGCTCTATTCTTATCTCAAGGACCGTCATGTACCAGCCTAAAAGAGAATGGGTTTTAAGGGTATCGGATTACTTCTTTATGAACTCGGTGTACCCGCACTTTCCGCAGGACACCCTGTCCTTATGGACAGCCAGAAAGACCCCCGGACCGCACTTGGGGCATGTCCTCCTGACCCTCTTGAGCTTTCCGTCCTCAACCACATAGTAGTTTGACTTCTTCACCGGAGTTTTTCCCATTATTCACCACCTTCCTTGCTTTCTTCTTCCTTTTTCACAGCGTTCCTCTTCTTTATGTGATCCCTCTCTATCTTCTCTATGTCCTCAGGACTGCTGTAAACCTTGGCATACCCCTTTGTCACTGGCATCCCGTACTCGCTCCTCATGTAATCAACGACAACCTGCTCTCTCCTTACTTTTAGAGCCTCAGCTACCTTTCCTCTCACTGCATCTCTCTTGGGCGTTTTTTCGTTTGGGTGCTCCACCTTGAAATACACCTCTATGCGGTTGAGCAGGGGGTTTTCCCTTTTGTTTATGATTTCGATCTCCATTCTATGCCTCCGTCTTCATTCTGGACAGCGCATCTTTTACCTTTCTTCTTGCGTGTTCATCCACCTTCACAGCGCACATCCCTTTGTCGGGTATGCCGTAGACCACATAGGATCCCTCAGGAGCCATGAGTATGCATGGCAGGGATGCGAGGTCTTCCTCACCATCCACGATTATAAGGGTTTTTTCCCTGCTTTTAAGGGAGCTTTCTATGGCATCCCACAGGGATCTGCTTATGGTGGATTGCGGATTTTTCACCTGAACTTTCCTCTCATATTTCAGCTCTTTCCAGTCCAATATGGAAGAGCGCCTAGTTTTTCCGTCAAGGACGGCGAGTTGCGGCATGATGCCTCTCCGATATAAAGTTATCGTGCACACATCACCCACTGAAATTACAGTATTCCCTTTAAGAAGGGAGATATCATCAGTAAGCACAGGTCCTAGTGGCTCAGATAGTTCTTTTCTCATCTCATCAGGCATTCTGTACAGTATCTCAGGACTCTCCCCTGACCTTGAGCGCATATCTTCCATTGTGTTCTATCCCCATCTTCTTGGCTATGTCTGATTTCGTGTAATCCACAATTATCAGGTATCCCTGCCATTCTCTTGTGGGCTTTTCCGTGCTTCCACACACAGGGCAGAGCCATTTTCCATCCTTAGTCTTGAACTCCTCCTCTGTGGCGAGGTATCTGCAATTGGTGCATGCTTTGAGGGTTTTAACCTTCATTTGGCTGCCTCCTGCTCCTTCTTCCTGTCCTCTTCAAGCCACTCAATCTTTCCAAGGCCGGGTTGCTTCATGGTCAGACCTATCTTTGATTCTCTAGGGGAGCGCTCGTTTATCGCCACAGAGACTATCCTCGCCCTCACCTCATCCTCAAGCTTCAGGAACCTCTTGCTTTCAGCTGCTATGAGCCTCTGATTTGCCAGATCAACATCTATTCTGTCTGTGGTTATCTGGCTTATATGAACCAGACCGTCCAGAGGTCCGAACCTTATGAACGCACCGAACTTCACAACCTCGCAGACGAATCCATTTATCACCTCTTTGTCCTTAACCTCAAAGGAAAGGGCTTCATACTCAACCTTCTGATACACAGCACCGTCTCCGTAAACCATCCTCCCCTCACCAACCAGCTTTATGTCCCTTACCAGCACTACCATTATGTTTCCGTGCATTGTGCCTTCAAAGGTCTCCTGTGCAATCTCCTTGCAGACCTTTTCGTAGTCCTCAGCGAGTCTGTCCGGCGGTATCCTTATGGTATCTACCCTTTTCTCTATCAGGTACATTTTCTCACCGTTGTGTGCGGATTAGGATTTATGATATAAAGTTATGGCTCAATAATCCTCTTCATTGGTTTCTCCTTCATCTACCTCTTCAATTACCTCTTTCTTCGCATATACGCTTTTTACGCTTGAGCGGGTGGATAGCGTGAGGACTATGGAGATTATGGCGAATATAAGACCGGAGAGCGCCAGAATCAGAGGAAGCAAGGGCTGAGAAGGTGCGGAGCTGGAATGAACCTCATTAGACGAAGCCCCGGGTTTTTCTGTGTCTGAGTGCAGAGGACTGGTTCCGTTCTCATATTCCTCAAGGTTGCTCATTCCATCGCCGTCTGTGTCCTCTTTTGCATCTGAGGAATTCAGCGGATTCAGTCCATAGGATATTTCCCAGACATCTGGCATGCCATCGTTGTCATCATCAGGGTCCGCATTATCACCTATGCCGTCTCCATCCGAATCTCTCCATTCATGCTCATCCTTCGGGAAGGCATCCACTGTGTCGTTGTATCCATCGTTATCGTCATCGTTGTCGAAGGAATCCGGAATTCCGTCGTGGTCCGTGTCCAGCGGAACTGAATTCGGGTCATGGCTGTCGGTTCCAAGAACTATTTCCAGAGAATCTGAATATCCATCGTTATCGTCATCGTCATCCAGATAATCAGGTATGCCATCTCCATCCGAATCCGCAGGAACAGAATGTGGATTCTTCGGGTCGCTTCCTGCAATAATTTCCTGAAAATCTGTGTATCCATCGTTGTCATCATCCGGGTCAGCATTGTCTCCTATCCCATCTCCATCGGTGTCTGCCCATTCATTGGGATCCTTCGGGAAGGCATCCACCGTGTCATTGTATCCATCGTTATCGTCATCAGTATCGGCATTGTCTCCTATTCCGTCGCCGTCTGTATCTATCCATTCGCTTGCGTTGTACGGGAATGCATCCTGTGAATCTACAACCCCATCGTTGTCGTCATCCATATCCTCGTTATCTCCTATTCCGTCTCCGTCTGTGTCTCTCCACTCATTCGGGTCCTTCGGGAAAGCATCCGCAGAATCGTTGAAGCCATCGTTATCGTCATCAGGGTCCTCATTATCTCCTATTCCATCTCCATCTGTATCTGCCCATTCAGTGGCATTATACGGAAATGCGTCCTCATAATCAGGTACTCCATCGTTGTCATCATCGCTGTCTGCATTATCACCTATTCCATCTCCATCGTTATCACTCCACTCTGTTGGGTCTTTTGGAAATGCGTCATCTGTGTCGTTGTATCCATCGTTGTCATCGTCGGGGTCCTCATTATCGCCGATGCCATCTCCATCTGTGTCTTCCCATTCATTTGGGTCTTTCGGGAAAGCGTCTTCATAGTCCGGAACACCGTCATTATCATCGTCCGTGTCTGTATTGTCTCCTATTCCATCTCCATCTGTGTCTTCCCACTCGTTGGGGTCTTTAGGGAAAGCATCCACCGTATCATTGTATCCGTCGTTATCGTCATCTGAATCCAGAACATCTGGAATTCCATCGTGGTCTGTGTCCAAAGGCAGTGAGTTCGGGTCATATGGGTCAGAGCCAGCAGCTATTTCAGCCGTGTCATTGTATCCGTCGTTGTCGTCATCAGGGTCTGCGTTATCTCCTATTCCGTCTCCATCGTTATCGCTCCACTCATTCGGGTCATGGGGGAAGGCATCGTCTATGTTCTGCACTCCATCTCCATCCCAGTCCCAGTTTTCTGGGTTGCCGATGTAAATAGTCACATTTCCATAGACCACGATGCCACCGGAGTCCGTAACCCTGAGGACAACATGGTATATTCCGGGAATATCGTAAACATGAACAGCGTGGGAGCTATTTCTTGATGAGAAATCCCATGTTCCATCCCCGTCAAAATCCCAGGAGTATGAGCTTATGTTTTCGTCCACAACGATTGGGTTAAATGCGACCTCTGAGCCCACGCTCCAGTTCTGTGTTCCGCCCATCCAGATAAAAGGTGCATGGTTCGGAACAGGAAGCACTGTGAAGTAGAGAGGGTCTGAGAAGTTAGTATGGCCCATTTCATTGAGAGCGCTCACCCTCCAGTAATAGGAGCCTTCCGGAAGATTTACAGTGTAGCTCAGTGTGTTTCCAGTGTCTATTGTAATTGGAGATGAGAACGAGGGGTCCTGAGATATCTGCACCTCATAATTCCCTGCCGGGTCGGAGTAATTGAGGTTGTTCATATAAACTGGCCTCCACCTTAGTGTTGTAGGTGCATAGACATCCCCTTTCGGGCTTACAGCCTGAGCCTTTGCAGGATATACATCATCCCTTACGAATGAGCCGAGAGTGAACTCTGTGCTGTTGGCCTCCACACTTATATTCTGCCATGTGTAGTTCACCTGATACATGTACTGTGGCTCACCCATCGTGTCATCAAGCCACTCATAGCCATCTATCTGGAAGCCGCTGCTTTCCCATGAATCCGAGCTTTCGTTCCATTCCAGCGTGGTGTAGTTTCCAAGGGTCTGCCAAGGCCATTCATATATATCCCAGTAATGCGGGTTTATCTTCACGCTGTAATTGTGTATATACGGCTTATCTGAATGTCCCTGTCCTGCATCGCCTGCCAGAGCATGGGTGTAGAAGTACGGGTACTCTGAGGATTTCCTGTATCCCACTGGTGT
>JALSOU010000176.1 GCA_026986305.1 Thermoplasmata archaeon
ACCGTGGCGTCCAGAACAAGGAAAATCTCATCGGCATTCGCAACCTTTGCCACCCTCTTTATCTCCTCTATAAGGTCATCTTCAAGAGAGTGCCTTCCAGAGGTGTCTATTATAACAACATCTATGTTTTTGAACTCCTCTAGTCCATCTCTGACAATCTTCGCAGCCCTTTTCTCCTCAGGGTTTCCATATACAGGAACACCCACTTTCTCGGCGATCTGCTTCAATTGATCATAGGCCGCTGGTCTGTGAACATCTCCAGCGATAAGGGCAACACTAAGGCCTCTTTTCTGGAAGTAATGGGCTAATTTTCCTGCAGTGGTGGTCTTACCCTGACCGTAGAGTCCAACAAGGAGGATCCTGTGCTTTTTCAGCGGAACCTCCCTCTCACCGCCAAGTATCTTAACCAGCTCCTCATAGATAATGCGTATAACATGCTCCCTCGCGCTCTTCCCTGGCGGAGGCTCCTCTTCAAGCGCTCTCCTCTCAACTTCCTTACTGAGCTTCAGAGCTAGCTTAACATTCACATCAGCTATTAGAAGGGCTCTCTGAAGGTCCCTCACCACCTCTTTAACCAGCTTCTCATCCACAGTTGAAGCCCTAGCTATCTTTTTCAGCGTCTTCCTGATGGATTTTCCCAGATTGTCAAGAACCATATACCCTCATAGTTTTTGGGATTTAAAGTTATTTGCAAGGCCTGTGAAAAGATTAATACCTTCGCGCATATCTGGACACATGAAGAGAATCGGAATAATCGGAGGATTGAGCCCAGAATCCACAGCCTACTATTACAGGGAGTTCATAAGGGTGAGCAGGGAGCTTTTTGAGCTGGGAGCTTATCCTGAGCTGATAGTATATAACCTAAATTTCCGCGAGTTTTCCAAAAATCCAAAGGGATGGGACGGTAGAAAAGAGATGCTCATAGATGCTGGGAAGAGGCTGAGAAAGGCTGGAGCCGAGATACTTGGAATAAGCGCAAACACTCCACACATAGTTTTTCCAGAGGTGGAGAAAGAGGTTGGTGGGAAGTGGGTGAGCATAATAGATGCTGTGGGGAGTGAGGCGAAAAGAATGGGGGCGAAGAAGGTCCTTCTTCTGGGAACAAAAACGACCATGACCATGCCTTTTTACAGAGAAGCTCTTGAAAGAATGGGCATATCTGTGGAAGTTCCGGGGCAAGAGCGGATAGAGGAAATAGACAGGATAATACGGGAAGAGCTCATGTTTGAGGACCTGAGGAGCAAAGGATATCTCGTTGAGCTCATAGAGTCATACAGAGTGGATGCAGTGATTCTGGGATGCACAGAGCTGCCCTTAGCCATAAAGGAAGGTGATGTTTCCATACCAGTGCTTGATTCCGCAAAAATCCACATAAGGGAGATGGTGAAAAAGGCCTCAGAAAATTAGAGCGCCCCCCATTCTATAAGAATTGCGTGTATACCTTCAACTATGAATTGAACTGCTATGGCTGTTAGTATAAGACCCATGACCCTTGAAAACGCCCTCGCACCAACCCTTCCAATCCTTTGAAATATCTTATCCCCGTAGATGAACATCACATAGGCAAAAAGCATGGTTGCGAGGATTGAGAAAAGAACTGCCGATATCTGAGCTCCATTCTCACTTTTAGAGACGAATATCATAACTGTCGTTATTGAGCCGGGACCTGCGAGCATTGGGACTCCCATTGGAACTATGCCTACATCCTCCCTCTCGCTGGCTTCCTCTCTTTCCTCCGGAGTGCTCTTCGTTCTTGGGGGTTGTCCGCGCATCATG
>JALSOU010000177.1 GCA_026986305.1 Thermoplasmata archaeon
GACATTTTCCTCGCTTATTCTCTACCTTCTTTCTCCTGACTCAAAGGTTCTTTACAGGAAGAACAAGAAGATACACTTTACTGACCCTCTGCTTTTCAGAATTTTCTCAGAATACACCGGCGAGGAGCTTTACGAGGACTGGATTATTGAAGGGACAGTTGCCTCTTTACTGTCCAGAAGAGCGCCTGTGTTTTACTGGCGGAATTCATCTGAAGTGGATGTGCTTTGCAAAATAGATGGAAAACAGGTAGGCTTTGAGGTTACAAAGGGAATAAAGAGATGGAAAAAACCGAAGCATGTTGAAAAAGCGTACCTTCTGGACAGGGCAAACATACATATTTACTTGTCTTGTTTGTAGAAAAAGCTATATTTCATAGAAAAATGAGGTTCTGTGCCAACCTACATCTACGAATGCACATACTGCATCTGGTTTGAGGTGCATAAGGAGAAAAAAGAAGGGTTGAAATGCCCGATATGCGGAGCTGACATGGTTCTGAGCGCTGTTAAAGATTAGGTTCTCTTCATTATGCAGAGATACATCACATCCCCTTCAGGCATTCTGGTGAGGTAACCGTGCTTTCTTTCCACCAGCCATTCACTCTCGTATTTCTCCTCAAAGAAATCCTTGGTCTCTTCCATAAACCTGTCTATGACCTCAACGCTTTCCTGAGGTGTGAAGGAGCAGACACAATATATCAGATATCCTCCCTTTCTCACCCTTTCCTTAGCTTCGTTCAGTATGGAAAGCTGTTTTTCAGGAAAATCTCCGACGCCATCTGTGTACTTAGCCTCAGGGTTCCTTCTTGCTGAGCCAACACCTGTGCACGGAGCATCCACGAAGACCACATCGTATTCTCCTTCAGGCCTGCGCTCTAAAACTTCTATCTTCGCATTGTATATTTCAGCCCTCTTTTTCAGGGTTTTCCTCCTTTTTTCATCTATGTCCCACGCATGAATTTTCCCAGAATTTCTCATGAATGATGCCATGGCTATTGTTTTAACACCGTTTCCAGCGCAGTAATCCAGTATCTTACTTCCAAGAGATGCTGTTATCTTCGCTATCAGCTGGCTGGATTCGTCCTGCACCTGCGCCTTTCCTTCCTTCACTGCCCTTGAATATCTGGCTCTTGAATCGCTTATTACTGCGCTCTCCATTACAGAATCCTCAGCGCTCATGCCTTCTTTCATGAGGATATCTTTAACTTCTTCCCTG
The DNA here is from genome assembly GCA_026986305.1 of Thermoplasmata archaeon. Taxonomy (GTDB): domain Archaea; phylum Thermoplasmatota; class Thermoplasmata; order WALJ01; family WALJ01; genus WALJ01. The sequence continues at coordinate 1,214 of JALSOU010000177.1, forward strand.
TCTGAGAGGTTGAAGTTCACGCAGAGCACGGTCTTTGGCTCCATGTTCAGGTATTCCCTCAATTCAGGAAACTCTTTGTCTATGATGGATGCCATAAATGGAGAGAATGAGTACCTTATCTCCGTGTATCTCTCCTTCGGCACGGATTTCTCCGCGCTCTCCCACTCATCTTTGCTCCTAGCCAGCCTTATGTATGTCTCTACCCTCTCAGGTAATGAGTAATGCTCCATTACAAATGTGTACCAGTTCCACCACCTCACGACATCATGCACTATTTTAGCCACTTCCTCCCTTTCTTCAAGGCTTAGGCCTGAGTTGGGGAGGATGTCGCGCATACGGGCTGCCATGTTTCCCTTTTTTAGCCAGCGCTCCACTATCTGCTCAGCAGTTCTGGATATCTTTGACAAATTAACCCTCACAATAACTGCATTTACTTCCAGATTACCTCACAATCTCCTCATCTATCATCTCTTCTATCATCTTGGCAAGTTCCTCAGCAATCATGCGGTTCATCTTTTCTCCGAGTTCCGCGCTCGCTCTATCTGG
>JALSOU010000178.1 GCA_026986305.1 Thermoplasmata archaeon
ATGCCACAGGCGTTCTGGTCAATGTTACAGGAAGCATGGACATGACTGTTTCAGAGGCGCAGAAGGTTGCAGAGGAGATACAGAAGAGGGTAAGAAAGGATGCGAGGATAATCTGGGGAGCTGCAGTGGATCCGAGCCTTGAACACAAGCTGAAGGTAATGGTAGTGATAACAGGGGTCAAGTCAAAGCAGATAGTTGGAAAAGGAGAGATGGAAGTCCAGTCAGAAGACATAGATGTAGTTGCATAACATGGCTGAGATATTCGACGGTAAAAACTTTGCCAGACGCATAGAGCAGTCGATAAAGGAGCGCCTCGGGGAATTGGGAAACCCGGAGCTCCACCTTCACACCATTTTGATAGGGGATAATGAAGGTTCAAAGATATACATAGGAATAAAGGAAAAGAGCCTTAAAAGGCTGGGAGGAGCGCTCACTGTTCATGAATTTCCTGAAAACGCTGATAAGGACGAGATCATAGGCAAGATAAGGGAGCTTAATGAAAGAGATGATGTGGATGGGATAATGGTTGAGCTTCCGCTCCCTAAAGGCCATAGAATATCGGATTACTCCATGGAAATAGGGCCTGTTAAGGATGTCGATTGCCTTCACCCTGAAAACATAGGCATGGTCCTCCAAGGTAGGCCAAGGTTCAATCCCCCAACCCCCTCGGCTGTTATGAAGATAATACACTCATCAGGCGTGGATTTAAAGGGATCTGAGGTCTGTGTAATAAATCACAGCCCATCCATAGGTAGACCTTTGGCCATGCTACTACTGAACGAAAACGCTACTGTGCATGTTTGCCATGTGTTCACCAGAAATCTTAAGGAGCATACGGAGAGGGCAAATGTCATGGTAGTTGCCGCAGGAGTGCCTTCTCTAATAACGGAGGACATGGTTAAGGAAGGGGCTGTTGTGGTGGATGTTGGAATGAACCGCCTCAACGGCAAGGTTGTTGGGGATGTTGATTTTGAGGGTGTTAAGGAAAAAGCAGGGTTCATAACCCCTGTTCCGGGCGGAGTGGGCCCTGTTACTAGATATACGCTCTTTGAAAACCTCCTAAAAGCCTATGAGCTGAGGCACACACATGATTAGGTGCAGTATAGTCCTTGAATACAGAGATGAGAGGAGCGCTCTCTCTGTCTATCGCTCTGTACAGCCGGACAATGAGGGATATGTTGAGGGAAAAGTGGAGGGAAATAGGGTTATTTTTGAGATATCTGGAGAGAACCCTATGACTATCTCTCACACAGTAAACGACCTTCTTGCATGCGTAAAGGCGGCCGAATCGTCATTAAATTGAGATTTCAAAGCCTTTTATTTGTTCCCACCTTGCCACTTGTTGTTGTGGAGACCTTTCCTTCCAGCCTGTCGGCCCTTATGGTGTATTCTCTCTCATCTCTTTCGTATTCTTTCGCTTTTTCAAGGTATTCCGCAGCTTTTTCCCTGTATCCAAGCGCCTTTTCCCTCAGAGCAGCGGCCCTCGCTTTGTGAGCATCTGCCTTTGAAAGCAGCTTCGTCCTCTTAGCCTCGTATTTAGCGGCTTTAGCCTCAAGTTTGTTCGCCTTTGAACCCTCCTCTATTTTCGCATCCTCAGCGAATTCCTGCGACTTTTCCATGGCTTCCTCTGCCTTTTCCTCAAGGGCTTTGGCCTTCTCCTCATGCTTAACGGCCTTTGCCACAAGGGCTTTTGCCTTGGCTTCAAACTTTCTGTGCTTAGCCCTGTATTTTGAGGCCTTTTTTCGTGCT
>JALSOU010000179.1 GCA_026986305.1 Thermoplasmata archaeon
GAAGCTCATAGAGAAGGAAAGGCAGCTCAAAGCCAAGGAAAAGGAGCTGGAGATAAGGGAGAAGGAGATACAGCGCCTTAAAGAGGAGCTGAAGTTCAAGGAAGATGAGCTGGAAAAACTCAGGGAGCCTCTGAAGTTCAAGGAAGATGAGCTTTTGAGAAGGGAAGAGGACCTGAGGCACAGGGAAGAGGTCTTAAAAGCGGAGCTCAGGAAGCTGCAACAGGCGCAGAAAGAGGCGGGAACCATAGAGCAGCAGGAGATGAAACGCAGACTTGAAGACCTTGAAAGGGAGATTGCGAGGAAGGAGCAGGAGCTGAAAGTGAGAGAGCAGTACATAAAGTCAAAGATGGAAGAACTTAGGCAGATGGAGCAGGGGCTAGTAGAGCAGGAGATAGAGGCAAGAGAGAAGGAGATAAAGCTGGAACTCCAGCAGGAAAAGGTGAAAACAGGCACTCCGAGGCTGGACGACCTGCTATATGGAGGATTCCCGTTGGGTTCCAATATACTCCTTTATGGGCCTGCTTTTGTGGGTAAAGAGGTCATGATAAACGCATTCATAGCTGAGGGGCTTAAAAAGGGAATTCCCGGAATATGGGTTCTTACTGACAAATCTGTGGCGCAGATAAGGGAGGAGATGCTCTTTGTCCTGCCGACCTATGAAGAATATGAGGCCATGGGTCTTGTGAAGTATGTGGACGCTTATTCCAGAAGCATGGGTGAGACAACTGAAGAAGAGAACACAGTTTATATTGATGATGCCACAGACACGCAGGCCATACTGAAAGCCGTTGATGATATAACATCTGAATTCAAAAAGAAGCATCCGTATTACAGGCTGGCCTTCGTCTCAGTTTCAACCCTGATAGCGTATCTGGATCCGAGCACCACATTCAAGTTCCTTCAGCCCTTTGTGGGAAGGAGGAAGAGGGATAGGGCTGTTGCCCTTTATTCAATAGAGAAAGGAATGCACTCTGAGACCGACATCTCCATGCTGGGACACCTGATGGATGGCACCATAGAGTTCAAGGTGGAAAACCTGAGAAACTTCCTCGCTGTTAGAGGAATATGCGATGTCCAGAGCAGGGCATGGATAAGGTACACATTCAGCAAGAGCGGAATAGACATGGGTTCATTCTCGCTGGATAAGATCAGATGAGGGTGCGCTGATGATAAAAGAAGGGGATATCGTCGTTCTTGTGGGAAAGAAGAGGCATATCGTGAGGGTTAAAAGAGGGATGGCCAGAGTTGGGAAGGGAACCATGGACCTATCCAGACTCATAGGAAAAGAGTATGGAAACGAGATAATCGTATGGGGTGAGGAGTTCAGGATATACAGGCCGTCCTATCTGGATTTAATCGGAGATTTTGAGAGAGGAGCGCAGGTAATACTTCCAAAGGATGCGGCCCAGATAATACAGCTATGCGATATAAGGGCAGGAGACAGGGTTTTAGAGGCTGGATCAGGCTCAGGATGGCTTACCGCTGCGCTCTCCATGAATGTTATTCCCGACGGCATAGTGGTAAGCTACGATATCAGCAAAAAGTCCATTGAAACAGCACGAAGAAACATAGAGAAAGCTGGGCTTGATGCTTATGTTGAATTCATGGAAGGAGATATAAGGGAGGCAGAGATTGAGGGAAAATTCTCTTCCTGCGTTCTTGACATGCCTGACCCGTGGAACGCCCTTAAAAATGTTTCCCGCTCTCTTATTCCAGGGGGGCATGTGTGCATCTATGTT
>JALSOU010000180.1 GCA_026986305.1 Thermoplasmata archaeon
GGGAGGAAAAGCATGGCCGCGGCGGGGACATTTCCAGCACCCACAACAGAGCTGAGCGGAGCTGTTCCGTAGGTCACAAGGGCAACTAACACATATACCACCGCTATGGAGATTACAGAAACCACTATGCCTCTGGGAAGGTTCTTTTTCGCATCCTTCACCTCACCTCCTGCATCAGCTATAGCTGCAAATCCTATGTAGCTGAAAAATACGATGGATGAGGCCCTTATTATATCCTGCACACCTCCTCTGGCAGACCCTGTGAGATAGCTCATATTTAGATGTGGGAGTCCAACTATGATGTAAAGAATGATGCCTGATAGAAGGATTAAGAGCATTATGTCCTGAACCCAGCCGTATATCTTCACGCCGAGATAGTTGATTATGAGGAATGTGAGTATTATGAGTATGGCTATTGGAATCCTGTAATTGATTACAAATTGGGTGGCAGAGTCCCAACCCACCGCTGTGAACATATTGCCTATAAGAGCTAAGTCTCCTATGGCTATAGCAGAGATGCCAGCCACCATGCCGAACCATCTCACCCATGTTACTAAAAATCCCATTGTGGGGTCCAGAATTCTGGATATGTAGATGTAGTCCCCTCCTGATGACGGTATGGCAGATGAAAGCACAGCATAGGATAGGGCTACGAAGAAAGCGGGGAGCGCAGCTATGAGATATGAGAATATCACATTCGAACCGACGGGGACCTGATTCTGGATCTGAACAGTGGTTAAAAACAGCCCTCCACCTATGACTGAAGTCATCACCGTTGCCACGACCTCCTTCATGCCGAGCTCCTTTTTAAGCTCCTTCTCTGCCATGTGTCTGCATATATTCCATATATTTCTATTTTTGCGAAGCTCTTTTGAGGATAAAAGGCTAGAAGTGCAGGGGGTGGGACGAGAAAAATACGGAGTATTTTTTGAGTCTGCCTTTTGAGGATAAAAGGCTAGAAGTGCAGGGGCTGGGACGAGCATCTGTGATGCGAGTAAGGCATCTGCACGAATGAAATGAGTGCAGGGGCTGGGATTCGAACCCAGGAACCACTGAGGACCAGACCCTGAATCTGGCGCCGTTGGCCTGGCTTGGCTACCCCTGCGTACTGGATTTATGCGCTCAATACCAAAGGATGGTCGAGCATAGGCACTTATTATTTATCTTTTTCACCCAGAAGGCTCCTCTCAATATGGGGCTTTATCTCCATAAGGCTCTTTCCATAGACAACATAATCCGCCTTTTCAATTATCTCCTTAGACTCTGGCTTAGGATTAAATGCTATACCGAGAGCGCATTCCTCAAACATGGTGGCATCTATGTTACTATCCCCCACGGCTGCACAGTCCTTTTTTTCCACTCTCAGCTCCTTTTTAAGCTCTCTGAGGATTATGCTTTTATCCCTCAGGACAACCCTCAATATGCCGTTGCCTGTTAATCTTCCCTTTTCGTCAAATTCAAGCCCGTTTGCAAAGACCCTGTCTATTCCCAGCTCTTCGGCTATCCTGTGGGCCAGAATATCTATTCCCCCGCTTATTATTGCGGTTTTAACCCCATTTTCCTTTAACCATCTTATTAGTTCCCCTGCCCCTTCTCTTATGGGCACAGTCTCAAAAATCTCCTCAAAATGCTCTTTTCTTAGATTTTCCTTCTTTTTCATCCAGAGAGCTATGTCTCTCCTCATGAACTCCATATCCTCAATCTCTCCCCTGAGGTAGGCCTCCAGAGATTCATC
>JALSOU010000181.1 GCA_026986305.1 Thermoplasmata archaeon
CTGCTCAGAGCGTAAGAGAAAGGTGATGAACGGGGAGGATGAGGCATGCCCTTATTACTCAGCGATGCTTGAATATGACCTGAATTCCCTGAGAAAATGGGTTCTGGACCATACACCTACATCTGCGGAGTTTATAAAATACTGCCTTGAAGAGGGAATATGCCCATATGAGGCGAACAAAGAGCTCATGAGCGGCGCCATACTGGTAGCCGCTCCGTACATCTATTTCTTCAATCCCGGAATAAGAAGGGCTTTGCTCTCATGGATGGGAGTATCCATTTCTGATTTGATAGTCATAGTGGATGAGGCCCACAATCTTCCAGAGTTCGCCAGACAGCTCATATCGGCTGAGCTTAGCATAAGAAGCCTTGCAAATGCCATGGGTGAGGTGGAGCGCTTCGGAGACCCTGAGGTCTTGGACGGCATAAGCGTGATGGATGCCATAGATGTTGTGAAGGAGAGCATATTCTCAATGGCAGAGGAGTTCATACCTGATGGTGCTGAGGATTCATTCATACCTGAGAAGGAGTTTGAGAGCGCTCTCATGTCAAAACTGCACATAAACTCAAGAAAAATTGATCTTATGGCGAAGAACCTAATGGAGTTCGGTGACATAATCAGGGAAAAGAGGAAGGAGATGGGAAAGCTCCCCCGATCCTACATATATAAACTCGGGGATTTCATATCCTTCTGGACACATTTGGAGGCTAGCGAGTACATAAAGCTCATAAAAGGAGGGGAAAATCCCAAGCTTGAGGCGTACTGCATGGACGCATCCCTTGCCACAGATGTTCTGAATCTTACGCATTCCAGCATACACATGTCAGGCACCCTTGAACCGATGGACGAATACAGGGATACCATAGGTCTGGCATTTGACACAGAGATAATCAGGGTAAAATCACCCTTTCCCCCTGAGAACCGCCTGATACTTTACAGCCCAGCTGCCACAACCAGATATGAGGAGATAAAGAGGAACGCCGCAAACATCTCTGTTTTAGAGGAGCTTTCCATGGATATAGCCGCTGTTTCTGAAAGAAATGTTGCCGTGTTCTTCCCGAGTTTTTCAATGCTTGACCGCTTTCTTGAAGATGGATGGCACATGAGGATGCAGTCGAATGGAAAGAGAGTTTTCGTGGAAAAGAAAGGGGCGAGCACAGCTGAGATAATGGATACTGTCAGGGCTTTCAAATCACGGAGAGGCTCAGTTTTAATGGCTGTCATGGGAGGGCGCATAAGTGAGGGCATTGATTTTCCAGAGGATAGTCTTGAGGTTGAGGTGATAATAGGACTTCCATATCCAAAGCCCACAGCGAAGCAGAGGGCCATGGAGCGCTACTATGAAATCAAGTTCGGAAAGGGGTGGGAATATGCTGTCAGGGCCCCCACGGTAAGGAAGCTTCTTCAGACCATAGGGAGGCTGATAAGGACCGAAAGGGACCGAGGGGTAGCAGTGATACTGGATAGGAGGGCTGTTCAGCTCATGGATAGCATACCAATGAAAAAGAGCGAGAATCCTGCACTGGATGTGGAGGGTTTTTTCTCCTCAAAAAGTCTTAAATCCTGATTGTTATGCCGATGTGGTGAACCGATGAAGTGTGAATTGCACCATAAACCTGAGGCCTTCGGATACTGCAGCAGATGGGAGGGAAGGAACGGGATGACCGCCATGCCAGCTGTTGGAAATATATGTGAGTACTGTCTGCACTACATAGAAGGTGATGAGG
>JALSOU010000182.1 GCA_026986305.1 Thermoplasmata archaeon
AATGAATATTACGAAGGTGTAGGCCATTATCTTGAAGGACGAACCCATGGTGCTGCTCTGCATCTTCATCAGTTCGGGCTGCATCTTCATCAGCTTATCCACCTTCGTGGTCTGCTTCTTCATCCTCGCTTCCCTGAGTTCCTTATTGAAAGCGCTCATTATCTTCTGCACCCTCGCCTGTTCAACTAGGTCTGTGTGCCACATGGTAACAGCCGTGGAGAAAACAGCCATGATTATACTGGCCAAAAAGAGGGTTATCACTGGATAATGTCCACCGAACCCTATCAAAGGCTCTAAAAACACCCCTACAAGAGCGCCGAGGGCCATTCTCATCTCAGGGTCAAACATGGACCAGAGAGCCAGAAGGAAGAAGAAAATCATGAGGAACCTGCCTGTGTCAAAGACCTTCACAGGAGGCTCCTGAGCAGGTATTTTTCCATCTGGGCTCTTCTCCAGATTATCCCTCCTTTCCGAAGAACTGCCTGAGCATCGGGTGCATCTCCATCATCTGCTCTCTGCCCATTGCCTCATACATCTGAATCATTATACCCACTGCCAGCAGAACCCCTGTTCCGCTCGTGTTTCCCACAGTACCTATCATATTTGCACCTGCCGCCAGAGCACCCACAAAGGCTCCGCTGAAGTCCGTAACCGCAGGTATGTACCTCTGCAGAACCTTCTCCAGAACCCTCGGGTCCCTTCTGAATCCGGGTATCTGCATCCCGCTCCTCTGTATGTTCTCAGCTATGGCCTTCGGCCCCATGTTCGTGGTCTCAATCCAGAACCTTGCGAATATGACTGAGCCCAATATCATAATAGACAGATATACGATGACTTTCACCAGAACCGCAATCCACGCATGCCCTGTACCAGCCAGATATCTGCTTGGATATACCAGAGGGAGGAGCCAGTCTCCAACACCTCTCGGCCTCGTGAGATACCAAGCTAGACCTCCTGATGCTCTTGTCTGCCCGGGTTTGTATATTCCCAGCATCCAGTTGTGCCCCACTATTGGCCAGCTCTTGAATGCAGGGTTTGTCCAGAAAAGAAGGGCGAACATGCTTATGTTGGCGAGGAGCGCTGACATCAATATAACAGGTATGTTGGATGCGTAGATCAGGTTTATCGGGTACCTTCCTCTAGCACCCCTTGCCCTCTCGTGAGCCAAGGGGAGTTCAACCCTTGTTGACTGGAAGTATGCCACTATCAGGAATATGGTTGTTGTACCTATGAGGGCGATTATCGGGTTTGGATATGAGAGGAACATCCTCTCAAAACCACCGTTTGCCATCTGAGGTGCAGACAGGTGCGTGAGATAGTATATGGTCTTAGGAATGCATCCTGCAGGTATGGTGCTACCTTTCATAGGCTCCCAGTTGAATGTACCGACTACTATGGCCTGAGCAACCCCTGCTGCGATAAATAGGGATATTCCTGAACCCAGACCCCACTTTGATACCACCTCATCCATGAGAAATACCAGATAGCTACCTGCGAACAGCTGAAGAACGATCAGGAGCTGGGCCAGAAACCTTCCATTTCCCGGACTGATTGCATCGAGAGCCTGTATGAATCCGCTATCCGGAACAAGATATCCATAGACCTGCGGTATGGCTTCTACAAATATCATTATTATGACCAGGAGCTTCTGAGTGCTCTGATAAACAGCCTTATCCTCTTCCTTTGTGAGGTCAAGCTTTATTATCTTTGCCCCTGCGAATAGCTGCATTATGATGGATGCCGTAACGATAGGACCTATTCCAAGATGCATTATTGAGCCTGAAGCACCTGCCATAACCGCCCTGAACTCTGAGAATAGATCCAGAGTTCTCTGTTGGTCAAGGCCGAATATGGCCACATTTGTCAGAACAAAATACAGGACTAGGATTACAAAGTCCCATATCATCTTCATTTTAAAGGACACATGTCCTTCTGGCTTTTTTATAACAGGTATGTAGCGAAGAGCAGGTTTCAGACCGTGCAGTCTGCTCTCGTTCTCATCCTTTGGAACATAGGAAACAACTAGGTATGTGAAATATGCAAGTGGAATTATAGCAAGAGTGGTGATTATGAACGCTGGAGAAAGTATGTTGTTTGTGGTGCGGTACAACCAGAATACTATCAGTCCCCAGAATACGAGAGATATCAGACCGTAAGTCTGATTCCTTTCCTGCTCCTCATCCTCAGGCATTTACCTCAACCTCTCCTCCAGCGCTCTTCACTTTCTCAATCGCCTTTTCACTGGCCTCTTCCACGATTATCTTCATGGGAACCCTGACATTACCTGCTCCGAGAAGCTTATCGATTCCCATGGAAGTCAGGTCTACAATGTAGAAATCACCGTCTTTCTTCACATATCCCTGCTCAATGAGAGTATCAAGCCTGTCCTGTATCTCTGAGAGATTTATGGTGTTCTTCCTCTCTACAAGCTCGGGGGCCCTCTTGAATCCATGCATTCCGAAGTATCTCGGGTTTTCCTTGTATATCTTTATGAAGCGGTGGGTGAAGCTGCCAGCGTTTCCTACGCCGCCCCTCTTTCCGTGGCCTCTCCTTGCGTTTTTACCGTGTCCGTGTGTCCTCATTCCTCTGAACTTCTCACTCCTTTTCTTCGCCATCTTCATGCCCCCTGTCTTCCATCATTCTCTCCAGAAGGGAGTTTATCTCCTTTCCTCTATATCCAAGAGAGCCTCCCTCTGAAAAAGCCCTCTTGATGGTCTTATATCCTCCTATGGGAGGGTGTAGCCTGAAAACAGGCTTTAATCCATTTATCTTGTTCATGGATATCTTATCTGAGACTATCGCCTTGGCAAGCTCCTCTATGCTGTCGTAATCCGTATTTTCCCTAACAAAGGCCTCGCTTATTGGGTGGTCACCGACTATTCTTCCTCTGAGATATAGAAGCTGCGCCATGGTCTTCTCGTCTATTTCGCCCCATGTTATGTAGTCTTTGGCTTTTTGAAGCATTCCCTTGTAGGAATCGGTCTCAGGAACCACTACACAGTGGTTAGCCCTAGTTAACCTGAGCATCTTCAGGGTATCCTTTATCTCTTCCCTGACATTTACAGAGCCCCTTATTCTGACCACTGCATACGCCATTACTCCTCACCCCCTTCACCTATTGCTCCGGAAACTATGTTCAGGGCCTCTTCTTTTACAGGTATTCTCAGCCTTGACAGGGATTTGAGGGCGTTATAAACAGCATAAGCGTAGTTATGTGTTGTTCTGGTATGCCCTGATGTAAATGCCCATGCGTCCTTGATTCCTGCAAGCTCCAAAAGAGTTCTGGCTGTGGGACCAGTGGCTATTCCGACACCCCTAGGAGCTGGTTTCAGCACAACCTCAACAGAGCCGCTCTTTCCCTTGACTTCAAGAGGAAGTGAGTGAGGCTGTCCGCACCCGCATTCCCATGATCCACAGCCCCTCTTTATCTCAATTATGTTGAGCTTTGCATTGTCTATCGCCTTTCTTATTGTGGGTCCGACCTCTTTTCCCTTTGCCTGACCTATTCCCAGAAATCCATCTCCGTTTCCAACAGCGGCTATAACGGAGAATCTGGGCCTCCTTCCTGAATCTGTCATCCTTTGGACCATCCTCACATCCAGAACCTCATCCTGCAGGTTCGGAAGCAGTATATCAACTATCTCAGGTTCTCTTAGAGGAAGTCTAGTAGCCAGAGCTTCGCTCATGCTGGATATCTTTCCTTCGGCGACGAGGCGCCCCAGCTTTGTTTTAGGTTCCCATTCAACAGTCATTTTATGCCTCCTCCAGCCTTGCTTTCACATCCTCGAACATCTTCTGAACATCTTCACCGAGATGCTCTCCTTTTATCCTGCTTTCATCAGGCAACTCATTTTCACCGTGAGGTATCTCTAGACCTGCATCCACAAGCCCTTTGAGGGCAGCAAATGCCCTTGAACCCTTAGTTGGAACATAGAGGCCCATGTCAAACACAGCCTCTTTAATTCCCTTTTTCAGGGCCTTCTTTCCTGTGAGATATGCCGTCAAATAAGTGGCAGGAGTGCTGTCAAAGCTCCTTTTCCATCCGTATTTGCTGAGCTCCTTTGAATTGGTGCTCGCCACTATGATGTCCCCTTTCTCTGAGAACTCTGCTATCTGGACAGTTATGTATCTGTTGGACTTCCTGAATATCGCTCTGGGAAGCCCTGACTTCAGGAGTCTCAGCCTGTATCTGTAATCTGTTTTTCCCTCTCTTCTCCTTCTGAACGGTACCCTGTACCTAGGTCCTCCTGCCATTTTCAATCCTCCTTGATGTGCCCTTCAGATTTAAGATGCATAAGAAGGTGGGCTTTGCTCTTATACATTCCTCCTTTCGCTCTCCTGTAATATATGCGATATGTGTGCCTGTCTATCTTTCCTTCATCTCTCAGCTGTTTAAGGGTTGACCTTATGGGGCGTATGGTGCTCATCCACCTCTCTTTTTTGGATGCCAGAGCATACTTCTTTCCCTTCCTGCTGCCGGGTCCCTTTCTCCTTCCTTTCTTCTTCTGGTTTGCGATGTATCTGGCTCTTCCCCTTGAAACTCCTTTCTTCTGCCTCTTCTGTATTATGTTCCTGTCTATGAGTTCCCTTATGTCCTCTCTGGTTATCGCTTCCGCTACCTCGTCCAGATGCTCAGGGTTTATCCAGACCCTGTTTACACCGCATTTGAGCATAGATGCAGCGACCCTTCTCTGATAGCTAACATCCATCTTTATGCCCCCTTGTTAAGGACCCTTATGCCGAGCTTCTCGGCCTTCTCCATGATCAGCATCCTCTTTCTGAAACCTACGCTGTGGCCTATCCTAACAGCCTGTGTCTTCGGATCTACATTATCCAGATCAGCGGGGTTGTAAACCAGAACCTCCTCAAAACCTGAGGGGTGAAGGCCTCTTGCCTTTTTAGGTCCTCTGTAGCCTATGGAAACCTTTGCAGGCCTATATCCAGCGTTCTTCCTCATCTTTGAATGCAGACCTCTTGGTTTCCTCCATGCATCACCGAGCCTCTTAAATCTGAACCACTCCTGCCTGTGAAACTCCGGCCTCTTCCTGTTTTTTATCTCTCTGAGCTTCAGAGCCTCCTTTATTTCATCGCTCAGCTCAGGTTTCTGCTTCATCAGACTCTTATCCTGCTTCTTTTTGGCCATCTCTTATCACCCCTTCTTCACTATGTATATGCCATCCTGAAAGACCCTCGGGTCGTATCCCTTTATTCTCGTAGCCAGCTCTATGTTGGCCGCTGTCTGTCCCGCCTTTTCCTTGTCTATGCTGGTAACCTTCACGATATCCTTATTTATCGTAACCTTCACACCATCTAGAATCTTGGCCACCCTTGGTTTCTTCTCTCCAAGGAAGTTTTCTATGTAGAACTCGTTGCCCTTCACGGAGATCTTCACAGGGAAGTGTGAATACACCAGTTTAAGCTCATACTCGAAGCCTTCTGTGACACCTTTTATCATGTTCCTTATATGGGCTGCCCATGTTCCAACCAGAGCCTTCTCCTTTCTCTTGGGGAGCTCGCACCAAACAACCACTTTATCTCCTTTTACCTCTATCTGCAGTCTGGGGTGAACGAACTCCCTTTTCAGCTCTCCTTTTGGCCCTGAGACTATTATCTCGTTGTTTCTTTTCTCAACCTTGACCTCAGGAGGTATCTCTATCTCCTTTTTCAGCAATCCTGCTATAGGCATGAAATCACCTCAGTAGACATAGGCAAGAACCCTTCCTCCTATTCCAATCTCCTTGGCCTGTGTGTTTGAAACAACACCCTTTGTGGTGGTCATTATCAGTATTCCGAAGTTCTTAGCTGGGAGATATCTCCTCTCAAAGCGCTCTATTTCATCCTTTTTCACCGAGAATCTTGGCTTTATAACGCCGCAGTTGTTGAGGTTACCGTTCAGTTTCACAAGGAACTGCCCTGCCTTGCCGTCGTCTATGAACTCAAAGTCTGCGATATAGTTGTACTCTCTCATCACATTCAGCACCCTGCCGATGAGCTTTGAGGCTGGCTTTACTACGCACTCCTTCTTACCGCTCATTTCGGCGTTTTTAATCGCAACAAGAGCATCATTCAATGGATCGTGCTGCATTATATCACCTACGAATACTTCTTAAATCCGAGCTTAGGAGCGATCTCTCTGAAACACTGCCTGCACAGGTGCATGCCGTATCTCCTGACTATGCCCCTTTTTCTTCCGCATCTCTCGCATCCGACCTTTCTTCCGAACTTCTTCTTAGGCTCCATCAGCTCACCTCCTCAATTATCACGGCGTTGAAGGTCTTCCTTGCAAATTCCATGCCCTCTTCCTTGCTTATCCTGTGCTTGTGAGGTATCTTTCTCCTTTCAACCCTTCTCTCAGCAACTCTGGCACCGGGCCTCCTGAGAACAACGGATATGTCCATGCCGAACACACCGATTTCAGGGTCATACTTCACACCTTCAAAGCTGGTGTGGTCTGCAATTCCGAAGGAGAAGTTGCCCTCAGCATCAAAGGAGTACTCAGCTATCCTGAATTCCTTAACCCAGAGCGCTCTCTTTACAAAGTCCACAGCCTTCTCTCCTCTTAGGGTAACCTTGCAACCTATGGGCATGTGTTTCCTGATGTTGAAGTCCCTGTTGGTCATCTTCGCTATGGTTCTCACCGGTTTCTGTCCTGTCAGCATCTCAAGGACCTTCTCCGCCTTGGCGAGGCGCTCTCCGCCCTCTCCTACCCCGATGTTCACCACGACCTTGTGGACCCTTATCTCTCTCATCTTATCACTCATTCACCTTCACCTCCGGTATCTTGATTTCAGGGGTGTCGGTGCCTACCACGAAGACATAGTCCTTTATCGTGCTGAAGCCCTCTTCAAAGCTCACTCTATTTGGCTCTGGTCCTCTCATAACCTCGTACTTCTTTATGGTTCCCAGAGATCCGCCGTGGCTTCCACCGATGATTATGGCCTTGTTTCCTGCCTTCATCTCTATGTGCCTGAGTATCTTCTGCTCAGGTATTGATATCTTCAGAACATCCCCTGTTTTATAGACATCCTTCTCCCTTTCAACGAGGATGTTTCTTCCGTCGTGGAGGTTCAGCTGGACCTTGCCCCCTCTTACATAGGTCTTGTTGTTTATCCTGACGAGCTTCCATTTGGCTCTTTCAGCATCTATCTGTGTCAGAGTGAGTCTGCCTTTTGAATCGAAGAGCATCCTGTAATGCTCTCCTGTCTCAGGTATGGATATGACATCCATGAAACCTATGGGGGCCTTGTAGTCTATCTCAACCCTTCCATCCACCATTATCTTCCTAGATCCGATTATCCTTCTAGCCTCTCTCATGGTGTCAGCATAGCCAAGCATGTCTCTAATCACCATACCCAGAGGCATGGATGCGTCCTTAGGGTGCTTGCCCGGAGAGGGCTTTACAGCCCATTTTACCTCTTTCTTAGCAATCTTCCACGACTTAGGTATGGTCAATCTCTTCATATGCTTGCTCATTCAGATGCCTCCTTGGCCTTCTTTGCCAGTTCATCCAGCTTTCTCTTTCTCCATGGATCTGAGGTGTCCAGCTTGGTTATTATCACATTTGAGGGGTGTATCGGTCTGGCAACCTGCTTTTCATCCGATTTTGCTATGGTTACGCCTTCAACATGAATCAATCCCCTTTTCCTGTCAACAGAGGCAACCTTGTTAACATGCCCTTTGAAACTGCCCCTGACTATCTCAAC
>JALSOU010000183.1 GCA_026986305.1 Thermoplasmata archaeon
AGGAGTTGAGTATCTTCTGGATGGTGAACAGTATCCTTTTTCATATCCATGGGTTATAAAGACAGATTCATGGGGTGAAGGTCACCATATTTTGAAGCTAAATGCGTGGGATAAGTACAACAACAGCGCATCGGCGTGGTTTGAATTCATCATCGACCTCACCCCTCCATCCATAAAGCTTATCTCACCTCCGAATAACTCCGCAATGGAGAGCGGAACGAAGATAATGCTCAACATAAGCGATGAAAATCTAATGGGTGCCAATTACACTCTGGATAATGGGAGTCCTCAGTGCCTGCCCTCACCTTTTGAAATAAAAACTGAGTGGTGGCCAGAAGGAAGGCATGAAATCAGGGTAAATGCCATGGATATGGCAGGCAATACCGCTTCTGCATCCTTCAGATTCATAATAGACAATATGCCCACGGACATACGCATGACATCTCCTGAAAGCAGGGTTATAAGGTCAGGAACACCCCTCATTTTCCATGTTCAGGACAGAACCCTGAGAAACATCAGCTATTCCATAAATGGAGGGAACCCAATCCCTTGGAGCTCACCTTGGGTTATAAAAACCGATGGTTGGTCAGATGGTACATACTCAATAACGATAAGAGCAGTAGATGAAGCCAACCATAGAGTTATAAGGACATATACCATAGATATAGATAACACACCGCCTGTCATAGAAATACCTAATGATAGAAATATAACTGTACATGTTTACACAGATGAGAGGAATTACAGTTCATGGAAGATCTCCGATATGATAAAAATCAATATATCCGACCCTCACTTGAAGAGGGCAGAGTATTCTATCAACGGCGGGGATTTCAGGGAATTCAAAGAGCCTTATCTCCTCAACCCTGCGAGCTGGCGGGGAAGAAATGTCAGCATAGAAATAAGGGCTATGGATATGGCGGGAAACGGAGCACAGGCATCCTTTACTGTGAATCTCACCTTCAACCTGACAATATATATGGGAAAAGGGTGGTCGGACATCTCCATACCTTTCATGCTTCCCACCTATTCCATAAGGGATGTGTTTTCATGTATAGATGGGACAGAAAACGGCAGCTATTCCAAGATAGAGAGCTACGATGGTACATGGCATACTTTCAACCCATCAAGGCCTGATAAATTCAATAAATGGAAGGAGTTCTCACCCTATTTCGGGCTTTCTATAAATATCACATCTCAGACGGCAAATTTCACAGTTTCAGGCATCCTTTCGTCTGATATGAGAGTAAACCTCAGTTCCTCCCATCCGAACTTCTTGTCGTTCATCTCAATGAATCCCTTGAGAGTTGACAAAGCACTTCAGGGAGTTCCATGGTACAGGGTGCAGAGATGGGACTGGCAGGAGCATATATATGTGGATATGAGGGGGGATGAGATCATGCTTCCTGGATATTCATATTGGATTTATGTGAGCTATGATTCAGTGTGGGACGCCAAATTTTAGCAAATGACGAATGTATTTACAGCGGATGTTAATATCCAGACAATTCTACCAAAACTTATATATATCGGTGATCGGTGAGTAGGAATAATGGAGGTAATACCATGAAAAACGGAAAGATGATTATGGCTACGCTGCTCGTATTCGCAATGGTGGCATCTGTGGTGCCACTGTATGATGCGTCAGCGCCGGCTATAGGAGTAAATGGACAGGATACAAACATCCTTATAAAGAATGTAACTGCAACACCCTCCTCGGTAAATCAGGGTGGAGCAGTGAATATAACCTGCGATGTAACGGCGAATGGTACAACAAATATAACGTCTGTAAAAATTATAATAACCGATCCGGCAAACAATGTAGCTACATACAACATGACTAGCAACACGACCGATACGCAGAAAAGCGGTAAGTACTGGTACAACAGTACATACAGCATAGCAGGAAAATACGAATTCACCATAAATGTAACTGATGAATCCGGAAACTGGAATACTGCCACAGGAAACTTCACAGTTAACGATACGACTCCACCGACAATATCTAATGTGAAAGTCACACCATCTTCAGTTGTCGAGGGAAATCCGGTGAATATAACAGCCGCGGTTACAGACAATGTCGGAGTCAACAGCGTTAAACTGACAGTTAAGAAAGCAACAACAGTAAACAATACCACAAGTTATGAAATAGTGATAAACAACACAGCAATGTCAGAGTATAACGGAACATACTATTACAAGCATATTTATGGCGTTGGAAGCTATGTCTTCGAGATATATGCTGATGACGCTGCAGGAAATAGTGTTGTAGATAACAGCAGCACCAACGCGTTCAATGTTACAGAAGATACTGCAGCTCCAGTTATAGGCAATGTTGCAGCCAATCCATCAAGCACAGCTCAGGGCGGATGGGTAAACATCACTGCTAGTGTGACCGATGCTGGAGTAGGAGTACAGAAAGTATGTGTAAACATCACCTATCCGAATGGGACTTCCTACAAGATGAATATGAATGAGTATAACGGAACTTACTATTACAACAGCACTTATGCTATATTGGGAACATATACATATGTGATAATAGCTAAAGACAACAACAATAACACCGCGACAAGTGATGCTCAGACATTTGAAATCACCGACGGCATGCCACCAGTGATAACCGAGGTTAAGTACAATGTGGATAATTTGATAGTCACTATCACCGCAAACATCACAGACAATGTCGGTGTGAATTCTGTGACTGTGAGTATCTTTAACAGCACAGGTGGTGCTGTGGTAGATAATGCTACAATGGATGGAAATAACGGAACATACAGCTATACCTCTGATGCTCTCGCACTGGGAGATTATTCATTTGTAATCTATGCCAGTGATGCTGCAGGCAATATGGCTAAGAGCCCTGTCACTTCATTCTCCATAGTTGATAAGGTGCCACCGGTCATTTCAAACATAACAGTGAGTCCAAGCAACATAGTGGAAGGCAACGAGGTTACAATAAGCTGCATAGTGACTGATAATGTAGCTGTTGCCAGTGTTAAGATAACTCTGGATGGAACTGAATACAACATGACTCTTTCAGATGGCCACTATACATACACCATTTCAAATGTCACCTTTGGAAAGCATACATTCACCATAACCGCAACAGACGAGGCAGGGAACAATATAACAAGTGAGAAGCAGACATTCTCTGCTGCAGATAAAGAAAAGCCATCTGCAAGTCCAAGTTCAAATAACCCAACAAAAGCAACATTGGGCTCAAAGATAACGATAACTTATACAGTAACAGATGATGACAACATTCAGAGTGTCGTTCTACACTATGTCGTAGATAACGGAACAGAAAAGACTGTAGTTATGAAGGCCAATGGAACAGTATATACTGCAGAGATAAGCTTGCCAGACAATGGTAAACAGCTTACTTACTGGGTTGTGGTAACAGACAGCCAGGGAAGCACCACAACCAGTGCAAAGCAGACAATAAGTCTGGAAAAGAAGCAGACGGGCCTTAGTACTGCGCTCCTCGCCGGCATAGGCATACTGATACTGATAATAATCATAGCAGCCGCCATGATGATGAAGAAGAAAGGCAGTGCAGAGACAGAAACAGAGGAAGCAGAAGAGACAGGAGAATCAGAAGATACAGAGGAATCTGAGGAGGAGTCCAGCGAAGAGACAGAGGAAGCAGAAGAGGAAGAGCCCGAAGAAGAGGAGCTCTAAACCCATTAATTTTTATAATTATTTTTTTCAGGCATTTTTCCGTATAGTTTGCATGCTAAATAGCCAAGCATGGCCACTGCGAGCCTTGAAGCATACCAGAAATTGAAGCTATGGTTGAACATATTTGTTGGCTTGTATCTTTTCCATAGATTCCCATGCTTCATAGTGAGCTGTTTTCTCCCGTATCCATTCCAGAAGGCCTGTTTGTAGAACCCTATGAAGGAATTCCTTGTGCGGTGATACACTATCGCCTTTGGGTTGTAAACGAATTTTGCACCTGCCTCTATGGCCCTTATGTTCAGGTCTATGTCTTCTGCCGTTATAAACCACGGATCGAAGCCGCCTATCTTCTCAAATAGAGATTTTCTGTATGCCAGATTGCAGCTTGGATATGTAACATCGTATCCTTTGTAATACAGTTCCACCCTTTCAAGCTCTTCAAACGCATGGTACCCTATGGCTATGCTTTTGCCCGCCACTACATCTGCGCCTTCATTGAGGGAGCCTCTCATCTCTTTAAGCCAGAATGGGTTTGGAATATCATCTCCATCTATAAAAGCCACGGCCTCGCCTTTTGCCTTTGAAACCCCGTAATTCCTCCCCTCTCCTCTGGTGCTGCTCTTAACATAGAGATGTATATTTTCGTATTTTTCCATGTAATCTTTCACTATCTCTCTGGTTCTGTCGGTGCTGTTTGAATCAACCACTATGACCTCAAAAGGAGGCTCCTGCACCGCGAGACCGTCCAGAAGGTTTCCTATGTTTCTCTCCTCATTTCTGACTGTTATAACCACACTTATCATCATCCCCTCATCCCACCCGACATCCCCATTTCTTTCAGTTTTTCTGGAAGTTCATGGATCTTCAGCCTCACCTGCTCTTTCGTATCCCTCATCCTTATGGTTACAGTTCCATCTTCTAGGCTCTGGTAATCCACAGTTATGCAGTATGGAGTGCCTATCTCATCCATTCTTGCATATCTCCTCCCTATGGAGCCGGAGTCATCGTATACTGCCCTGAATCCCATGCGCAAAAGATCTCTGTATATGTCAAGAGCCATGGAATCCAGCCCATCCTTTGGCATGAGCGGAAAGACGGCAACCTTTATGGGCGCTACTGACGGTGGTAGGCTGAGAATCCTGTATGTCTCACCCTCTTCCTCTATTTCGTTGTAGTTGTGCTCTAGAACCGCATAAAGTATCCTGTCTATGCCGTACGAAGGCTCTATGACATGGGGGATAAATTCCTCTCCGCTGACCTTCTTTTTCACCTTCTTCACAGTGTATGCGCTCTCCGGGACCTCGTACTCCTTTCCATCAACCTTCACCTTCACCGCTCCTTTTAAGGCAGATGGGTCCATAGATTTAAGGGCTTCAGCCACTTTTTTTGCATCTTTTTTGAACAGAGGACCGAGTTTTTTGAAATCCGGCACAGCTTCCAATCTTTCTATCTCCTTTGGCTCATCGTATCTCCTCATGGCAACCAGTCTTTCCCCTGAAAATTCCATGTGCCTTTTAAGGTCGTAGTCGGTCCTGTCTGCTATGCCCACTATCTCAACCCATCCATAGGAGAGAAGAACTTCGGCGTCCCAGCAGTCATCAGCATAGTGAGCCATCTCATCTTCCAGATGCTCACGGAACCTGAGTTTTCCTTCATCAATCCCTATTTTTAGAAGAAAGTCGCGGGTCAGGCCTATGAAGTAAGCCAGAGCCTCGTTCTTTATTATTCCTTTTTTAACAGCTTTTCCCAGAGATATTCTCATTTCGCCTCCAGTGTTCGGGAGAAGAAGAATCTCATCGTCAGCGTATCTATCAAATCCCGGCCAGCTCTTGTTTTCAGGGTCAAAAAATACCTCTGCCTCAGCCATGTTGAACTCCCTAAGCCTGAGGAGTCCCTGCCTCGGACTTATCTCGTTCCTGAATCCCTTTCCTATCTGAACCGCTCCGAATGGAAGTTTTTCCCTGAAATACCTGTAAAGGTAGGAAAAGTCCATGAACATTGCCTGAGCGGTCTCGGGCCTGAGATATCCAACCCTTTCCCTCTTTCCTTTTGGGCCTATCCTTGTTTTGAACATCAGGTTGAATGGCTCAGGTTTGGACAGCGGTCCGCCGCATTCGGGACACTTTATTTTTTCTTTCTGCATCTCTTCCCAGAGCTCATCAGCGCTCAGCGAATCCGCATGCTCAATATTCAGGAGCTTATCCGCCCTGAAAGCTGACCCGCATTTCTCACAAACAGTCATGTAGTCCTCAAACTTATCAAGATGACCAGATGCCCTGAAGACATCCTCAGGACTTAGATTTGGGGAATCTATCTCAGCCATGCCTTCCTGTACAACATAGTAATCTCTCCAGATCTTCAGTATGTTTTTCTTAAGCTCAGCGCCTAGAGGCCCGTAGTCGTAGAATCCTCTCATTCCTCCGTAGATGTCGAAGGCGGGCCATATGAAACCCCGTCTTTTCGCCATGGCTAGAACCTTTTCCCACACATCAATCCTCCAGAAGGGACGCTAGGAGGTCAAGCTCATATATCATCGCCATGAGCCTGTTGTTCTCATCCCTTATAGGGAGCTGGCCATAGTCGTTTTCATACATTATTTCAGCTGCATCGCTAACAGGGCTCTGCCTGAATATTGTTTTCGGGTTCCTTATCATTATTTCTTCTACAGGTATGTTGGGGACATCTATCTTTGAAATCTCATAGTACAGCTTCATAACATTTTTCAGACCTTCCCAGTTCCACACATCCTCATCATCTCCAAGACCTATGTCTGCGGTGGATATGCTCTTCTCTATCACATTTCTGTTGAATATATCCCTGTCAGTTATTATTCCCGTGAGTATGCCCTCATCATTGACAACCGGAAAGGCATATAGCTTTGTCAGGCGCATTGTGAGGAGCGCAACTTTTAGTGGAGTTTTAAGATGCAGGGGAACGCAGGGAGACCTCACATATTTCTCCACAGGATTTTTGCTCCCTTTTTCTGCTATTATCGGCAGGAAATCCGCTGGTGTAACAACGCCTTCCACCATTCCTTTTCTGTTAACAACAGGAAGATGGTGTAGCTCATTATCTAACAGTATTCTTGCAGCCTCTTTTATATCATCGCTTCCGGAAACAGTAGGATAATCCCTGTCAACAAGCAGGGCCAGCTGCTCCGTCTCAGGCCTATCAAAGAGCATCTGTCTGTTGAGGAAGCCTATGTACTCACCTGTGCTGTCCTTCACCACAGGAAGCCCTGTTTTTTTGTTCTTCACCAGCAAGGCCACAACATCTTCTCTGCTGGCTGGAAGTCTGGCTACTATCGGTTTTTTGGTCATTATTTCCTTTACTTTCATCGTCTTCACCTTTTTTTGGTCCTCACAACAAGTACTGGACAGGGAGCGTGCCTTATCACTTTTTCAGCAACGCTTCCCAGAAGGAGCTTTTCAAGAGCGCTCCTCCCCAGAGTTCCTATGACTATCAGGTCAACATCTTCTATTTTGGCTGTTTCCACGATTTCATCTGCAGGAACACCTTCTTTCTTCAGGGTCTTTATCTTCACACCCATCTCTTCCCCCTGCTTTTTCAGCCTTTCCAGCACATCATCCCCTTCATTTCTCAGAAAATCTACCATTGGGAATGTGGACTCATCCAGAGACATGGGAAGTATCGGCGAGATATCGACCACATACAGACCTATAACCTCTGCATCAAGCATTTTCGCGAGGCTGAGCCCTTTTTTCACAGCTTCTTTTGTGTATTCAGACCCATCCGTCGCTATGAGAATCTTCTTTATTTCATCCATTCATGTCACCTTTCACGAATATCTGCAAATCCTCTTTTTTTGCCTTTATTATGCCCTTTTCAGGGTATATCCAGGGCCTTTTTATCACTATGAAGGTGGCATCATCACCTTCTCTGAGTCCTATGGAGTCCCCTTTTAAAAGTTTTCTTTCAAAAATGCCCATTACCATTGCATTCAAAATCTCTTTTTCCTTGCTTTTCGT
>JALSOU010000184.1 GCA_026986305.1 Thermoplasmata archaeon
TTAACACAGCTTTTGCCTGCAGGTCCGTATCCGCATACGATTATGAGGCTCATGTACCCACCCTCCTCAGCTTCTTTATGCCCTCATCATCCGCTATAACGCTTATTATGTCTCCATTCCTTATTTTCACATCGTTTTTAAATGCTATGAACTCTCCTTTTCTCCTTATGCCTGCTGGGAACACGCCCATATCCCTGAGCTCTCCCAGCTTCTTTCCCACCATACCGTACTTCTCAGCAGATATCTGATAGAGAGATGCGATTTCGTCTATATTTCTCGGACTCTCCTCGTCTCCTAAAACTTTGGAAGCCAGCATCTCTCCGGAGATCATCTCGGGGAGCGCTATTACTGAGGCTCCTGAATTTTTCAGTATCTTCTCAGATGATTTTTCAGATGCAGATGAGGCTATTCTTATCTTCGGGTTCAGGTGGCGCGCTGTAAGGGCTATGAATGCATTTGTCGTGTCATCCGAGGTGAGGATAATTGCATCTGCCTCATTTATATTCGCCTTTTTAAGCACATCTTCCCTTGTGGGGTCTCCTGATATGTATGGTATTCCTTTTTCAATGATGCTGGACTTTCTCCCATCTTCATCTATCACTGCAACAGGCACATTTCTGCTGAGCAGTTCCTCAAGACTTTCCTCCCCAAGCTCGCTCAAACCCGCCACAATAACATGCCCTTTTTTTGGCACAGGGGGGCTCTTTTTTTCCACTATTTTCTTCATCTTAGCTTCAAACCAAGGTCCAAGTCCTATCTCTATACCTACAAATATTATGAAAACACCTGCAAGTATCATGATTATGCTGAAAAGCTCTCCTGCTTGGCTGTTTAGATTTATATCTCCGTTAGAATAACCCAAAGTGGAGATGGTTACCACAGTCCAGTAAATCGCGTCTATGGCTGTGGGATGTCCGCCCTCAATGTTTGTTTTTATATATACATATCCTATAGCACCTATCAGAAGCGTGGAAGTAACCATAAGAATGAATATAACGATGCGGTTTCTGAGCGGATATCCTCTTA
Organism: Thermoplasmata archaeon; assembly: GCA_026986305.1. Classification (GTDB taxonomy): domain Archaea; phylum Thermoplasmatota; class Thermoplasmata; order WALJ01; family WALJ01; genus WALJ01. The sequence continues at coordinate 1,027 of JALSOU010000184.1, forward strand.
GCATGGCACAGCCATGTCCCTCTCCTTTTTAAATTTTGGTAATACTCCAATCTGAATTTATAGATAAAAATAGCTTAGCGAAATCTATATATATCGGTATTGCCATCCATCCTTCACACGCTCAAATTAACGGAGGAAGAAATATGAGGAAAAAAGGAACGAAGATAATAAGCACGCTGATAATTGCGTTGATGCTCCTTTCCACTTTGGGCGCTCTGGGGAGCGCAAACACAGCGGTGGGGGCATCTGAAAACAATGCAGGTGTACAGCACTTTTCTTCACCCACTTCTGGTGTAATTCACCACACAGTAAACTGGCTTGAGAAGATAGATCCATCATTAAGGGAGCCAGTTCTTCAGGATTCAAAGGGTTCTGTTGATATAACAGTTCTAACCACCGATGCAGGACTTTTGAACAGATACTACAAGCCAAAGTTGGCTGACGATGTTTTCGGCATCCATGTTTCAGGGAAACCTGCAATAAGGGATACATATTCAAATGTACCTGTGACCAAGCGGCTCACAGTAAGCTATTCTGACATAAAGAATATAGCAAAACTTCCGGGAGTTATAGGTATTTATCAGACAGAGCATCCAAAGCCTGCCGTAATTAACAATCCCATTTACAAACAAGAAATGGAAAAATTCAACCCTGAAAGCATCTCTAAAAATAA
>JALSOU010000185.1 GCA_026986305.1 Thermoplasmata archaeon
ATTTTTTTCACATGCTCAGGAATAACAGTGTCTGGATGAACGGAGATTATGGCGCTCTCCAGGGCTTTTATTGCTATTTCCCTTCTTTTTCTGAATCTATCAGGCACATTCAGCAGCTCATCTCTGTTTTCTATCACGCTTACACCTAAATAGCTCTGGTATTTTACTCTGCTGTCCAAGGGTATTTAAAATTATTCTTCAATCGGCATATCTATATATCTCTCTTGCGAAAACTTTATATAGTTTTTGATTTAGAGGGTATTATTGCATAAACACGCAAACAAGGGGATTCCTTGAAGGAGATTGGCGCTGTGAAAACAACAACCCGCTCTGGCCTTTTGATAATAAAGGCTAAGAGGCCTGTAAAAAAAGGAAGCATCCTGTATGATGGTACAGGGAGAGAGATAGCGGAGGCTATGAGGGTATTCGGTCCGGTGAAAGCTCCTTACATTTCGGCGAAGCCAACGGGGCCAATCGACCTCGGAGTCCTCGGAGAAAAAATCTATATGAAGGGGGATAAAAATGGCAAAAAAGAAGAAGGAGCTCGTTATAAGAGACGAAGTGATAAAGTGTCCGGAGTGCGGAAGCACCCACATAATAAGGGACTACGAAAGAGGAGAGCTGATCTGTGAGGACTGCGGTTTTGTCATAGAGGACAATTGCATAGATCAGGGCCCTGAGTGGAGGGCCTTTGACATGGAGCAGGGTGAGAAGAGGGCGAGGACTGGAGCACCTATGACCGCCACGATTCACGATAAGGGATTGAGCACAGAGATAGGGTGGAAAAACAAGGATTCTTATGGTAAGAACATACCCACCAGAAACAGATCCCAGCTTTACAGGCTTAGGAAGTGGCAGAGAAGGATAAGGGTCAGCAATGCGACAGAGAGAAATCTGGCCTTTGCACTTACAGAGCTTGATAGGATGGCCTCAGCCCTGGGGCTCCCGAGAAATGTTAGGGAAACAGCAGCTGTGATATACAGGAAGGCTGTTGAAAAGAACCTGATAAGGGGCAGGAGCATACAGGGCGTTGTGGCCGCATCCCTTTACGGCGCATGCAGGCAGGTTGGAGTTCCGAGGACTCTTGATGAAATAGCAGCTGTTGCAAATGTTGGAAGAAAAGAGATAGGCAGGACATACAGGTTCATGACAAGGGAGCTTAAACTCAAGCTCATGCCAACCAAGCCTGAGGATTACATAGCGAGGTTCTGCAGCGAGCTGGAACTTCCCGGAGAGGTGCAGGCCAAGGCTCTGGAGATACTTCAGGAGGCTGCTGAAAAGGAGCTCACCTCAGGAAGGGGACCCACAGGTGTTGCAGCCGCAGCCATATATATCGCTTCAATACTCACCAACAACAGGAGGACCCAGAGAGAGGTGGCTGAGGTCGCAGGTGTTACAGAAGTGACCATAAGGAACAGATACAAGGAGCTAACAGAGAAGCTGGGCATAGTCGTTCCGATGTGATGGCATGAGAGCGCTCCTCATAGGACGCTTCCAGCCCCTTCATCTGGGGCACATGGAGATAATCCGCAGAGCCGTGGAGGAATACGAGCTCATAATAGGTATAGGGAGCGCTCAGAAATCCCACACCCTTGAAAACCCTTTTACTGCTGGCGAAAGGTACGAGATGATAAGAGGAGCTCTGAGAGAAGAGGGCATAGATGCAATAATAATACCTATTCCAGATGTTGATTACAACTCTGTCTGGGCATCCCATGTGATATCTCTATGCCCTCACTTTGACATAGTTTTGTCAAACAATCCGCTTACAATTGAATTATTTTCACCATTAAGAGAAGTCAGAAGAACAGAGATGTTCTCAAGGGAGGAGTACTCTGGCAGAAAGATAAGGGAGCGCATGATAAAGGGGGAGGAATGGAGGCACCTTGTCCCTGATTATGTGGCAAAATACATAGATGAAATAAAAGGGGTTGAAAGGCTCAGGTATCTGGCGAAGAACGATGAATGATTATCCGTACATTCCTTCAGGAGGTTTGGGCTTCCACTCCTTCTGAACCTTTTCAACTATCTCCTGAGCGTCCTCTTTTTTCATCCCCGTCTTTTCCACCAGCATGTCCACAACTTCTTCCTTGCTCTTGGTTTGGAGTGCATTGAGGACAAATTCTATTATCCTTTCAGACTCTTCTTCCTCGTCTTCTCCTTTTATCCCCAGAATATCCTGAAGAGCCACAGCACCTACGATTATGGAAACTATGGCGTCGTTGAACTCCTCCCTGCTAAGACTTTTCAGGTCTAGATCCGTTCGTATGGCTATCTCATCGTTTCTACCTGCAAGCGTCGCTTTAACAAGGTGGTTTTCGTCGTTCATTATCAGGAGCTTTCTGTAAATATCAAGGCGCTCGTCCTTGCTCATGGTAGCGGTCTCAATACCTGTGTAGAGGATGAGCTGGGCAAAGTCATCTATGAACTCTATCCCTATGCCGAATGGCAGCTCGTCAAGCTTTGCGAAAACTGTGCCCCCTTCCTCGCTCTCTTCAACTATCCATTTTTTGTCTACAAGTAGGTCTGTATCCTTCGATTCTGTGAGCCATTTCACTATATCTTTCTTCGTAGCCTTCATGTTATCTCTGTGTCATGCATTTGTCTATATTTATCACTTTGCCTGTGAAAACTTTTTAACCCTCGGTCATTTCCATCATCCATGAAAGAGGCCATGTTCTGGGAACCTTTCAGAGATATGATACGGTGCAAGCTCTGCTCTCACAGGTGCCCGATACCTGAGGGAAAAACAGGGATATGCGGTGTGCGGCTGAACAGGAAAAACAGGCTCTATGCCCTCACTTACGAGAAGCCTGCGGCGGTTGCCGTGGATCCCATAGAGAAAAAGCCGCTCTTTCACTTCTACCCCGGATCCTCTGTGCTTTCATTCGGAGGTGTGGGCTGCAATTTCCGCTGTCTGCACTGTCAGAACTGGGACATAAGTCAGGCTGACCTCTCCTTCCCATATCTGAAAAACATACCTGTTGAGGATATCCCAGAGCTGGCCAGAAGATACGGTTCATCAGGAGTTGCATGGACATACAACGAACCAACCATATGGTATGAGTACACCTACGATGCCTCAAAGCTGGTTAAAAAATACGGTATGTACTCTGTTTATGTGACAAACGGTTACATGGAAGAGGAACCGATGAAGGAGCTTAGGAAGTATGTGGATGCCATGAACATAGATGTGAAGGCGTTCTCAGAGGACTTTTACAGGAAAATCGTTGGAGCGAAGCTTCAACCTGTTCTGGACCATGTCATAGCCGCCAAGGAACTGGGATATCATGTTGAGCTCACATACCTGATAATTCCGAAACAAAACGACAGCCCGGAGGAGATAAGGAGATTTTCAAGGTGGGTTGCTGAGGATGTTGGACCCACCACACCCGTTCATTTCTCAAGATTTCATCCTGACTACAAGATGAGAGACATTGGGCCTACTCCTTACAGGACCATGAATATGGCCTATGATATCGCAAAGGAGGAGGGCCTGGACTATGTTTATCTCGGAAACATGCTTACGGAGAAGGAGAACACATACTGTCCAAAGTGCGGAGCGCTCCTCGTAGAGCGCCATGGATTTTCAATAATTAGATATGAGATAAAGAACGGCAGGTGCCCCAAGTGCGGACACAGGATTGAAGGGGTGGGATTGTGAGATTCAAAGCGATAGCTGTGGATGTGGATGGAACCCTCACAGATAAAGACCTAATTCTGGATATGAACGCTGTGAAAGCCCTCAGATCCCTCAAATCAATGGGGTTAGAGATAATAATATGCAGCGGAAATGTTCTGCCAATAGCTTTTGCAATTTCCAGATATGTGGGGGCCAGAGGTCCTGTGGTGGCGGAAAACGGCGGGGTCATCTACTACAATGATGAGATAAGGGTGCTTTCCAGACCTGATGAGGCTATAAGGGCCTTTGAATACCTAAGGAAAAGGCTGCCTGTGAGGAGGCTCTTTACGGATAGGTGGAGGGAGAGCGAGGTCGGTTTCTATCAGGATGTGGATGTTGACGAGGTTCGGAGAATTCTGAAGGATTTCGATGTTCTGGTTGAGAGCTCAGGCTATGCAATACATATAATGCCGAACCATATAACAAAGATGGACGGGATAAGAGCGCTGGAAGAGATGACAGGCATATCTCCAGAGGAGATAATAGCCATAGGCGATGGGGACAACGATGCCGCAATGATCGAGGGCTGTGGCTATGGGATAGCCCTGGCAAACGCCTCTGAAAAGGCCAAGGAGAAAGCTGACTATGTGACGGAAAAGACCTATGGTGAAGGATTCGTTGAAGCGTCTATGAAGATTAAGGAGATGCTGCAATCAGCAAGCCTTAAATAAGGAAAGCTTTCATGCAAAGGCGCTGGTGAAAACATGGCTCTCTGGCAAGGTAGATCTGTAAGAAAGAGAACAGGCGGAAGATATCGCCCATTCAGGAAGAAGAGAAAGTTTGAGATAGGCGCTGAGCAGCAGTTCACAGTGATAGGTGAGAGAAGGCTGAAAAAGACCAGGGCTAGGGGAGGAAACCAGAAGATAAGGGTTCTTTCTGAGAAATACGCCAATGTAATGGACCCTGAGACTCACAAGGTTGTTAAGGCGGAGATATTGTCAGTGGTTGAAAACCCTGCAAACCCGAACTATGTTCAGAGGAACATAATAACAAAAGGAGCCATAATAAAGACATCTGCAGGAGATGCCAGAGTCACATCAAGGCCGGGCCAGGATGGGACCATAAACGCTGTTCTGGTGAAGTGAGATGCCCTCTAAAAAGGAGGGAAAAAAGGTCATCTGGCCCTTTTATTTTAATATACATCTTAAAAGATCAGGTGGTAGGAGGGTTCCCAAATCTCTGGCAGTTGAGGATCCAAAGCTTGAAGAGATAGCTAGGGCTGTTAAAACACTCGGATTTGAGTATGAAGTGGATTATGAAGCCAAATATCCAGCTTACTGGTGGAGGGATTCCGGGAGGGTTATGGTAAAAACACCCATGAAAAAGGAAGAGCTCCTGAAAAAAGTTGCGGAAATAATAAAAAATAATAGATCAGATTAAAAGGATTACCTGTCCTGAGGAGTCTCCAGCTCATCAACTATTTTCTTTCCTGTTGACACGCTGTCTACTGAGTGGATGTCGGCACCAGAGTCCTCAAGGACGCTTTTTATCATGTCGTAGTCCAAATCATCCCCTTCAATGGTTATCTTTATGGTCTCTGTCTCCTGATCCACCTCTTTGAGGGTGCAGTTCACACCGCTGACTCCTTTGAGAGCGCTCAGCCTTTTGGATATCTCCACTATTGAAGGGGAGTGCGGCTTCAGCACATCCAGCACGAGTCTTCTTATGTCGCCCACTTCGATTCCGTCCTTTGGATTGGGATTTTGCACCGCTATTTAATGGTATCTTTTACTTGGGCATCGTAGGAAGGAATAATCTTTATATGGGAGCGCTTTATTTGGCCACCAATCCGTTATAAAGAGAGATAAAATAATGGAGGAATCAAACATGAGCAGAAAAAGGACAAAAATACTGAGCGTTGCAGCAGTCCTCCTCATGCTGGGGACCTTGCTGACAGCAGTGGCCTTTGTTAGCGGTGCGAATGGAAACGAGAATGGAAACCTTACCATAAGTGTGCAGGATACAGATGTGAATCCTGTTACCGGATATTACATAGAGCTGTATGATGTTCTGAGCGGTAAGAAGTATGTGTATGATGGTTTGAGCTTTACAACAACTCTTAAGGACATAAGCCCTGGATATTATGAATTGGTATTCCCCAGTCAGGAGATAGGAAACACCGTCTATTTCAGGGACAACAGAACAGTTGAGATATATCCCTCAGAAACAGCTCATGTGTCCCTTACAGTGAGCTATGTATCAGAAAACATATCTCTGAAAGGATTTGCAAAGTCTGATACCAATGAGGATCTGGCAAACGCCACAGTAACTATAAAGGACACAGATAGCGATTTCTCCAAAGAGGTACTCACAAACTCCACGGGATATTATGAGACTAACATATATGCAGGGAACTTCCTTGTTGAAATAGAATACAAGGGATATGTTGTGAATTACACATACATAACAATAAATTCAGATTCATGGGTTAACGGTACCCTCACAAACAAACCATATGTGTGGGGAAGCGTTCTTGACGAGAATGGAGAGGTTGTTTCCGGCGAGGTCAGGGAGATAATGTTTGACAAGAACACCGGAGAGATCATAACCCATGTTTCAGAAACAGGAGCTTACATGGTGCCCATATATTCCGGAAACTTCTCGATGTTCATCAATGCAGAGGGATATGACACATATTACATACCATCTGTGGATTGTGACGGCAACAGCGTCCACATGCCCACCATATCTCTTGCAAAGTCTGTTGGAAGCTCTATGAGCTATGCACTCTCTTTCAACGGAGATGATTTCAACTCCCTCCATGTTGTCAATAACTGGAAGATAAGCCCGTCGGAGACAATAAATGCGCTCCCCGGCAATGAGCTAGGCAACATAAGGCTTCAGGTGGATTACTTCTTCGGAAACATGGATGGAGCCGTGAACTCCACAGAGGCAAATGAATTCTCATATTGGCTTGACAGCCACACTGCCATGACCAGCACAGCGGACCTGATATCTGTGAACGGAACATATTACAAGCTCAACGAAAGCACGATATCTGTCTCAGTTTCAGGCCTTGAAGGAAGTGTAAATTCATCGGCTCCTGTGTTCATAAACACGAGCTTTGATATGAACTCATATAGCTCCATAGCTAAAGGAAAGGATGTGCCCTTCAAACTCACTGTGAAATACGACGATTCCACGGATTACAGCTATTCTATAACACTCCCATCTGGGTATGAGAGGACACATACACACTCACCTTCAGATGTATCTGTTGATAACTTCACCTCAATACAGATAGACCCACAGACAGGCAGCGGAACAGCCACGGTTTCATTTGTGGCGGAGAAATCAATGGCTGGAAACGCCAGCATAGAGGTGTCTGTGGGAGAGTTCGTCTATAAGAAGGGAAATACAACATACATAGTGCGTGACAAGAAGAATGTGGAATTCCACGCCATATTCACAGATCCAAATGGAAATGAGAAATATGCCAACTACACATGGGACTTTGGAGACGGCACTGTAAAATACGGAAAGAAAGTCACTCATAACTACTCAGATGGAGGAAAATATGAGGTAAGCCTCACAGTTAAAGAGGCAGGTGGAAACATAAGCACAGCTAATCTCACAGTGCTGGTCGATAACACGCATCCGACACCTGTGATAGACTCAGACAAGCTTTCAAATGGAATGATAGTCGCAGATGAAAACGAGGCCATAGAGTTCGATGCCTCAAATTCAACAGATATCATATACGGAAATGTTAAGGGCAGCATCGCATCATATTATTGGGACTTTGGAGACAACAGCACATCCACACGCAAGGTTGCAGACCACAGCTATGCCAAGTGGGGATACTATACTGTCACTCTGAAAGTAACAGATGTGGTCGGAAATTACTACAACA
>JALSOU010000186.1 GCA_026986305.1 Thermoplasmata archaeon
CACCTTCACCATACTGTCTGTTTCTTCAGATTCGCGGACGCCCATTATGATGTTTGCATTCATAGCCATATTTTTGGTTAATCCGTTCATAATCCTTCCAAAGGTTCCCATGGTAGGTTCTGAATTTTTACCCACAGTAAGATGAATTAAGGCGGCGCTCGCTGTTCCAATATCAACATCAAGGAATCTGTTGGTGAACACATCTTTAACCACCATTTCAGGGTCGTTGCTCGGCCCTTCTCCATATAATATGGTGGCATCGCCTCTCTCAGCCATCACCCTTCTGAAATCTGAGAAATCTATGTTTATAGTGGAGCTTTCCACGAGTATCTCACTCAAATTCTTTATTACATCCGCTATCAGAACATCCATAACATTGAAAGCCTCGCTTATAGTTACTCTGGGCACAACTTCCAGAAGACGATCGTTTTCAAGGAGTATCACAGTATCGGCAACCTCTTTGAGCCTCTGAACACCTTTCTTTGCGTTTATCAGCCTTCCCTTTTCCGAGCTGAAGGGCATGGTTACTATGGCAACAGTTATTGCGCCTGCCTTTTTTGCTATCTCTGCAACTATTGGCATGGCTCCAGTGCCTGTTCCTCCACCCATGCCTCCTGTTATGAATACGATGTGGGGATTCCCCATCTTTTCCTCTATCTCGTCAAAGCTGCTTTCAGCCGCTCTTTCACCTACATCAGGATCTCCTCCAGCACCGAGCCCCTTTGTTATATTTTTACCGATGAGTATCTTATCCTTAGCTATAACGGATTTTATCGCCTTAGCATCCGTATTTATGGCTATAGTCTCCGCTATCTCCATCCCCATCATATCTAGGCGGGTCAGGGTGTTGTTTCCAGCCCCACCCACGCCCACCACCTTTATCCTTAGAGATGGGGTTGTTTTTGCGGGGATTTCGTATTTTTTAGCCTTTTCAAGGAGATTTTTTATTCCCATTTTATCACCTTTTTTCATATTCTTCAAGGCGCTTTCTCACATACTGCCTTATGACATCCCTTATGGCGTCGTCCACAGAGACATATCTTCCTTTTTTGGTGTCCTCTTCAAGTATCTCAAGGCTCTCTTTCGGGAGTTCAATAACCTTTTTTTCCACATTTTCAGGGGCCATTTCAGTCTCTATGAATGCATCTATCGCTCTCCTCACCAGATCGGATACGGTCTTGCCGTACTTTCCTGTGGCGAGGAGCCTTTCGATCTTTTCTATCGTATCTTTCGAGAGCCTTACAGATATTCTTTCGGATTCTGGCGCCATTTCATACCTCTTCGTCTGACATATTTGCGTATTAAGGCAGACAAGTGTCTGATGTTTGTCAGATAAAACACAGTAATATTTAAAACTTTCGTCAGATAGGCGTCTGATGAGAAAATTATTTATAGAAGAACAGACATAGATAATATTCGTATGGATAGATGGAATCTCATCAAGCAAACACGGGACCTCTTGTCCAAAGCGGGTTTCTATGTGTCAAAGCCACACAATGTCAGGAGCATAAGCTTTGATATGGTGGCGAGGAGAGATAGCACTCTCCTTATAATAAAGGTGCTCCAGAATGCTGATGCTCTTAGCCACGACAATGCTGAGGAGATGAAGCTTTTAGCAGAGGTGCTTGAAGGCGCTCCTCTTGTAATC
>JALSOU010000187.1 GCA_026986305.1 Thermoplasmata archaeon
TGGCTATGTGCCTTCCAAAGCAGACCTCGGACTGGCTGCAGGAATAAAGAAAGGCACTGCATCTGCCGCCATAGTTGAGCCGGGAAAGGCCGCTGACCTTCTGAAAGAGATAATGGAAGAGATTGAAAAACTCAGGAAATGAGGGATTTTGAATGGACGAAGATAGCGGAATTCCCGCTGAGGTCGTTGAAATAATCGGAAGGACCGGAATGACCGGCGAAGCAATGCAAGTTAAGGTCAGGGTTCTAGACGGTAGAGACAAGGGAAGGATAATAACAAGAAATGTCATGGGCCCTGTTCAGGTAGGCGATGTTCTAATGCTGAGGGAAACCGCAAGAGAGGCTAAGAAGCTTAAACCAAGGTGATTTTCATGGTTGAGAGGAGAATCTGTTCTTTCTGCGGAAAGGAAATCGAGCCCGGAACCGGAAGGATGTATGTCAAAAAGGACGGTTCCGTGCTGTTTTTCTGCAGCAGCAAGTGCTACAAGAACATGATGGAACTAAAGAGAGTGCCTAGAAGGGTCAGGTGGACCAGAGAGTATTTCAAAGAGAAGAAAATAAGGACAGCGTCCAAAGAGAGCACCGAGTAATGGGGATTCTATGCGTGAAAAAACCTTTGTGATGGTGAAGCCAGATGGAATGGCCAGAGGCCTCGCCGGTGAGATAATATCCAGATTTGAAAAGAAAGGATTAAAGCTGGTCGCTGCTAGGCTTCTTAAAATGGATGAAAGCATGGCATCAAGGCACTATGCAGAGCATGTCGGAAAACCCTTTTACCAATCACTTGTGGAGTTTATAACCTCTGGGCCTGTATTGGCGATGGTATGGGAAGGAGAAAACGCCATAAAGGCTGTTAGAAAGATAGTAGGGAAGACAGACCCCCATGAAGCTGGTCCCGGCACAATAAGGGGTGACATGGCGGCGATAACCAAGATGAATCTGGTCCATGCCTCAGATTCCCCGGAAAGCGCAGAGCGAGAGATATCCATATTTTTCAGAGAAGATGAGATAATAGAGTGGAAAAGGGCCTGCGAGGACTACATCCACGAGTAATTTATATCAAACCCATTTCTCCCTGTGAGAGTCGCACTTAAATTCGCATATGACGGGACCAAGTTCCACGGATACGCCAGACAGCCAGAGGTACGCACTGTAGAAGGAGATATTTTAAGGGCTCTTGATGCCATAGGTGCTAGATATCTTAGGTTCAGGAGCTCCAGCAGAACGGATAAAGGAGTGAGCGCTCTGGGAAATGTAATAGCTTTTGATACGAATTTCAGGCCAGAGGAGCTGTGCGGAGCTCTCAATTCAAATCTAGAAGATATCTATTTTTATGGGTATTCAAGGGTTCCTTTGGCTTTTTGGCCCAGATATGCTGATATGAGGTGGTATAGATATCACCTTTATGGAGAGCATGACATGGAGTTACTGCGCTCTCTGGCCGATATTTTTACAGGAGAGCACGACTTCTCTTCTTTTTCAAAGAGAGAAGAGGGAAGAAACCCTGTGAGAAAAATTGAGCAGATAAGCGTGAAAAAAGAAGGGGAATTTACGGTCATTGATATAAAGGCGCAGAGCTTTCTTTGGCAGATGGTGAGAAGAATCGTGGGCGCTATGATTTCCGTAGAGATGGGGGAGAAAAGCGAGG
>JALSOU010000188.1 GCA_026986305.1 Thermoplasmata archaeon
AAGGCTGTGCAGCGCCCATTCCTCCGCACGTTTTAGATACTTTTCATTCCCTGTTGCCTTGAACATCTCTATGTTGGCATCTATGGAATATATGGCAGAGAGGCCCTCTATTTCATCAAGACCCGCATCTAAAACAGCATTGTAACCCCTCGGATTCCCGCTATTCAACCATCTAACCCCTTTTTCTGCAGATTCAATGTATTTTTTATCTCCATAAATCATATATGCGTTTGCCAGAGCCCTCACGCAAGCGGCAGTATTTCCTGTGCTCTTCCTCTTAATAACCCCCGGCCTAGGGAAGAAAAGGGTATCTTTTCTGGCCATGGGCCAGCTCCCATCATCCTTCTGAGTATTTATGATGTAATCAAGCGTCTCTTTTATCGCATCCTCCATGCCCTTATATCCAGATTCCTCGGAGTAAATCATCAGATTATATGCGATTTCAGCCTGACCTCCCGGATATGCTCCGTATGTATCTCCAAGATATGTGAAAGGCTTCAGGGACTTTCCATTATAGACAGAGGAATTGTACCAAACCCTTCCATAGGATGTTTTCTTTGAGAATTTCGGGTTTTCAAGGGTCTTTCTAAGGGTTTTTGACCATTCCAAATACTCGGAATCGCCTGTGGATCGCCATGCACGGTGAAATGCGGAGAGCCTCTCTGATTCAAAGGATATGAGGTTATAGGAGTAATCTGAGAAAAGGAAGCCTGTGGATTTTTTGTAAGGAAGCTGCATGAAACAGCCCATTTCTTTGTTGTAGCACCTTCTGAATGCCTTTTTTATCCGCATCTTTCCCTTTTCTTTCTGAGAAGGGATCTCTTTTTCAAATATCTCCCTCACCACATCCTTCCATCTTCCTTTTCTAACGCCTATTTCTGTGCTAAGCTCCAAAACATCTCCCTCATCAATAAGGGTTCTTTTCCTCTTTCTCACAGGTCTTCCCAGCCACGGAGTATCTTTGTAGAGGTAGGTGTAATCTCCGATTATGCTGAATATAAGGGTGTCTGAAAGGTGAACAAAGGATAGGAAGCGCACCCCATTTTTTGAAAAGATTATCGGTTTATGCATCGCATAGATGACATTTTCAGGGTATTCCATCAGAGCAATCGGCATCTTCATATATATTGAGCTTGCAAACTGCCTCCCATGGGAGCTCACAGGCCCTATTCTCTGCGAATAGTATCGGTCAAAGGGAAAGGATGTTTTGGCATTGGGAAGAGCTCTCCTCTCCTCCCCCTTTTCTATGTATTTCATCCCACCTAAAACGATGTATTCAGGATTTCCCACAGGAATGGAGAGATAATCCATCCTTATCAGCTCCATAGAGCTTTTGAAACTAATTCTTATCTTAAATCCCCCATTTTCCCTGTTTATCCCTGTTTCTACGGAAAAATCCTCAAAATCACCCCTCCATGGGCGTTTTAAAGGCACGGAAATATCCCTCTCAATTATTCCATCTTTCCTGTATATGATTTTCAGATCCATCTTTTGAGGGATGTCCATCATCCAGCTGAGATGCGCAAAGTTTTTATTTCTTTTTGTGCTGCCAGAATTATGGCAAAATACCTGTTTATGTATGTTTCAGGAGGGGCTGGGCATGTGGGAAGGTCCATAACAATAGCGA
>JALSOU010000189.1 GCA_026986305.1 Thermoplasmata archaeon
TCCCTGAGAGCCTCGGTTTCAGGATTTGGAGGTGGAATGGAGAGGCCAGCAACTGCAACAGCGCTTAGAAGGTTTCCTGAGTAATCCACCCCTTCCGAGAAAGAGCCGCCCTGAACCGCTAGAAGCAGAGCTCCACCTGATTCTTTAAGCTCCTTCATCCTTTCTATAACCTCTGTCCTCTCCCGCTTGCTCATGCTCCTGCTCTCCATTATCACCTCTTTTGTAAGTTCCATTAACGAGATGCGCTCCGCAACGCTTTCCATTATTGAATAGGAAGGGAAGAATGCGGCAACATTTCCCGGGCAGCTTCTGGCTATTTCAACTATTTGATTCGCATAGGCCTGATACATCCTCCTGCTCCTCTTTGAATAAAGGGTTGTGAGGAATTCCGTGGTCACAACCATCTTATTTTCCTTTGGATACGGGGATTTGTATGCCTTTATTATGGGATTAGGAACTCCAAGGATATCTGCATACATCTCCCCCGGATGAAGGGTCCCGCTCATCAGTATGGATGAATGGACTCCCTGAAATATGGGTGATGAGAGAACAGATGGATCCAAGAGAGAGCAGCGTATCCACATCTCAGATCCGTTTGCCACATAAACCTTGGAAACATCAGATTCCCACACATCTATGAACTGTGAGAGGTAGAGGGGCATGGCATCCCTGCCATCTACAGCCTTTTTTGCACCGACTTCCTGAAGCTTAGTCTTAAACTCCTCCATCCCTATGGGTTCAAGGGAGCCTTTGAGAGCGCTCTCCAGAGCATCTGTGAAGAATTCCTTTGATATCTCAACCTCCTTTTCCCCTATTTCCCTGAACCTTTCCTCAAGGTTCTGTTCAAGCCTTCTAAGTATTCCTGAGAACAGACCGTCATCGGATAGCGATTTCCTCACATCTTTCAGCATCTCCATGTTGAGAAAGCTTTTGAGGTCCATTCTCAGCCTTTCAGGGAGGTTATGAGCTTCATCTACTATGATGGTTATATTGTCCAGTGGTCTCTTTAATCTGGTGAAGAACCTCTCGCTCAGCTCTGTGAAAATTATTGAGTAATCACACACTATCAGATTCGCTTTCTCGGAGGCGGAGAGCGCCGCTTTGTATGGACAGACCCCGTATCTTTTTGAGAGATATACGACATCTTCCACATGCATTGGTCTTGAGAGTATATCCTCAACAACCTTCCTGTTGTCCCTTTTGAACTCCTCACAGAGGCCTTTTTTCACCATCTCCTCGCACATCTTTGAGAAAACAGGGTATGGTAGCCTTGATTCCTCTCTGGGGCACATCTCCTGCTTTGATATTATATCTACCAGCTTTATTCTATTATCCCCCATCTTCTTTGCGGTTTCCACAGCTATGTGGTGCTGAGACCTTTTGGATGTCAGGAAGAAAACAACCCTGTCGTTTTCCAGAGCGTCTTCAAGGGCTGCTGTAAGGGCTGCAGCTGTTTTTCCTATGCCTGTTGGCGCGTGCGCAATCAGATGCCTGCCCTCCCGGACCGCTCTCCTGCAATCCTCCAAAAACTCCCTTTGACCCTCCCTGATCTCCGAGAAAGGGAAGAGACCGTCCCTTTTTTCCCCGATTTCTTCTCCTTCGTAGCCTTCATTTTCCCTAT
>JALSOU010000190.1 GCA_026986305.1 Thermoplasmata archaeon
AAACAGGGGAAAGGGCACGCTGTTTCATATTGTGGAAGGCATTCCAGAAGGCGCAAGAGTAAAGGGGAAGGAAGAAAAGATGGTTTATCTCCGAAAAGGCGGGAAAACAGAGCTGAGATACTCAATATCCTTCCCTCTCAAAGGCAAGTACAAAATAGGGCCTGTGAGGGTTAGGTGCTTTGATCCGATGCTCTTCTGGGTCAGGGAGTATGTTATAGAAGCTGTGGACACCGTGGATGTGTATGTTGGAACAGAGGACCTCAGAAGGGTTAGGATAGAGCCGACTAAGACGAGGAACTGGCTGGGAAACATAATGTCTAAAAGGATCGGGATAGGCACGGAGTTCTATTCAATAAGGGATTATGTATCAGGAGACGATATGAGGAGGATAAACTGGAAGGGGAGCGCAAGGACAGGGAGAATCCTTGTGAATGAGTATGAGGGGGAGAACAGCGGAGACGCAGTCATAGTTCTGGATGCGAAGGAAGAATACCTCTCTGGAACTGAGAGCAACAACACATTCAAGGCAGGAGTGAGAGCAAGCCTCTCAATAGCGGCGCACCTTCTCAGGCAGAGGAACAGGGTTGGTCTGGTGCTTTTAGGCGATTATCTCATGTGGATATACCCTGAATTCGGGAGAAGGCAGCTGTACAGGTTCATGCACGCTGTAAGCTCACTTAAAAAGGGAGGGAAGTGGGAGTTCGACACCCTTTACTGGATAATGACCAGATTCTTCCCTAAAAACGCATACATAATAGTGATAAGCACCCTTGAAAGCAGGGAGATTCCTGAGACAATAATGGAACTTAGGGCAAGAGGATACGATGGGATTATATTATCTCCATCTCCTGTGGCAGTGGAGCGCTCCCTCGCACCATCTGACAGGGCCCATGACTTGGCTTTCAGGATGATGGAGATCAGGAGGGAGAACATAATGGATGCCCTGAGAGATAAGATAACCGTGATAGACTGGGACATATCCACCCCTCTGGCAGAGGCTCTTAAAACCGTGAGGAGGGTGAGGAGATGAGAAATCTCAGGTCTTCTCAGGTTCTCCTTTCCTTGTTCGCATTCGCCTTCATATTTATTGAGGACCTAAGGTACCTCACAGGCATGTCATACCTCGCCCTTCTTTCTCTCCTTTTCCTTTTATATGGTTTTAAAGAGCGCAGGGTTATGTTTCTTTTCCCAATAACTCTGGGATTCTCCTATGTTCCCGTCTCATTCCTTTATCCCATAGATATCTACAGCATCGTGAAGATGGCTGTGATATGGCCCCTTCTATTTGCGCTCTACTCAACACTCTCATATCCCGAGTCAAAGGACCTTGAAAAAAGGGCGTTTATTGTTGCGTTTGTGTCTTCAATTCTAGGAATAATGGCCATAGAGGGAGCGCTCTCCATTTCAGCCCCTGTAAAAGACCCGATAATTCTGGCTGTCCTGCTCATAGCGGCAGGGATTTCAATGGTATATATGGTGGTGGATAAGGGGTTTACTTCTTTTCGTCGCTGAATATCGCCTCTAACTGGCTCATTATGTTCCAGACTATTGTCCTTCCGTGGAGGGGCAGGTTCTGGTCGTTGGCCAGCTCGTCCATGATGAATATCACGCTCG
>JALSOU010000191.1 GCA_026986305.1 Thermoplasmata archaeon
TACCAGCTAAGGTATATGTGGCCAACGAACTGGTATTTTTTGGCAATACTCGCACTGCTCTTCCTGGCTCTTTATTTCCTTTTGCTATATCTCATGAGGGAATTCAGAAAAGAGGACTATGACCTGCTTATGGATGCGATAAATCCTAAGAAGATGATCTCCTACATAGGTGGAGAAATAAAGGGAAGATAAGTGGAATTAAAATCCTATCTCTCTGCCTTCTTTCGCTGATTCCATGGCTTTTTCTATTATTTCAACAGCTCTGAGCCCTGCATACATGTCAGCCTCTGGTTTTTTACCTGTTTTTACCGAATTGATGAAATCCCTAAGCTCCTCTTTAAGAGGCTCTTTATAGGGAAGGGTTATGCTCCTCATTCCCTCGTTTTCCACGCGGAAATCTCCGTTTTCTTCGATAATATTGCTGTCATATATCTCTATAACATCTGGCTTCAGGTAGTCTATGCGGGCAGACATCTGCGCTCCTATAACCTGTATCTCCCTTATCTTGTTGCCAACAGGTGAAAGCCAGCTTTCAAATATGTACCCAAACTCGTCATCATATCTGATGGTTATCTGGGCCACATCATCTATTCCGTTCCAGAAGTTCTCCTGGACAGAGCAAAGTATGGACTTCGGCTCCTTTTCAAGGAGATAGGAGTATACATCAACATCGTGGATCCCCAGCGCCAGAAGTACGCCCATATCTTTTCTAGGTATACGGAGAGCGCTCCTCACAGTTTTTAGGTAGAATATCTTCCCGAATCTACCATCTGAAACCATCTTTTTTAGGCTGTTTAGTGCTGGATGGTATCTGAAAAGATGCCCCGGCATAAGGACAACCCCATTTTTCTCAGCAATCTCTATCAGCTCTCTGGACTCATCGCTGGTGGATGTCATGGGCTTCTCAACAAGCACAGCTTTTCCCTCGTATAGAAAGCGCTTTGAAAGCTCAAAGTGAAGCGGGGTTGGAGCCACGATATCTACCGCGTCTATGTCTTTTGGAATATCCTCTATTGAGGTGAGATAAGGCAGGGAAAAGTTCTCTGCTATCGGCTTCACAGCGCTCTCCTTTATGTCAACAAGTATCACCTCATCTACGAAGCCCTCTTCTTTCAGCTCTTTCCAGACCCTCGCATGGTTCCTTCCCCAGTATCCTGTGCCGATCTGCGCTATTTTCATAGAGACCCCTCAAATTCTATCACACTTTTTGCGATATATTCAACATCCTCATCGGAGAGTTGCGGGTGCATGGGCAACGATACTATCTCGTCCACAATCTTCTCAGTTATAGGTAGTCTTTCAGGCTCATACATGGATTTCACCACAGGTTGAAGGTGGACAGGAATGGGATAGTATATGCCTGTTGCAATATCCCTTTTTCTGAGGAATTCAATGAGCTTATCCCTTTTCCTGCTTCTTATTGTATAAACATAGAACGAATGCCTAACCTCTCCTTCTATGTGTGGGGTGACAACATAATCCTCCAAAAGCTCATTATACAGCGCTGCTATCTCGTTCCTCCTTTTAACCCATTCATCAAGGTGTTTTAACTGAATCCTTCCTATACCTGCCAGTATTTCAGACATCCTGTAATTGAAACCTA
>JALSOU010000192.1 GCA_026986305.1 Thermoplasmata archaeon
GATATTGGTGGACCCGAATATTGTGGAGAAGGTCCATGCAGGAGAGATTAAGGACATAAGGGAGCATCTGGCGGTAGAGGATGTTTTCAGGGATGCGAGAAAGGGAGAAAGGGCATCTGAAGAGGCCATAAAGAAGGTCTTTGGAACGGAAGACATAAACGAAATAGCCATAAAGATAATCCAGAAAGGAGAGGTTCAGCTCACCACGGAGCAGAGAAGAAAGATGCAGGAAGAGAAGAAGAGGAAGATAATCGCAGAGATTGCCAGAAATGCCATAAATCCACAGACAAGGACACCCCACCCTCCTGCGAGGATTGAGGCCGCCATGGAGGAAGCCCATGTCCATATAGACCCATTTAAGCCTGCGGAGCAGCAGGTTCAGAGGGTTTTGGATGCCTTAAAACCGATAATACCAATAAGATTTGAAAAGATAAAGGTGGCTGTAAAACTCTCGGCGCAGAACTATGGAAAGGTGTATGGAGATATAGTGGGGTACGGACAGATAATAAAGGAGGAGTGGCAGAAAGATGGCTCGTGGATAGGCGTTATAGAGATTCCAGCAGGAGTGCAGATAGAGTTCTTTGAGCATTTGAATAAGAAAACGAAGGGTGAGGTTGAGACAAAACTGTTAAATAGTTAATTTTTAGAGCGTGATAGAATGAGTGAAGAAAAACCTGTTGTGAACAGAGAGCTTGTCCTTCCCGGAGAGGTCGTGGATACCACAGGCCTAAGGCCCGGCGTCGGGACATATGCTGAAAACGGTGTGATATACGCAGCCCTTCTGGGCATAAAGAACATAAGCAAGAACTTCGTGAATGTATTTCCCCTGAAGGGAAGGTACATTCCCAGATACGGGGACAAGGTGATAGGGATAATCATAGAGACAGGGCCAAATTCGTGGCTTGTGGATATAAACTCCCCATATCCAGCACCGCTGCATGTGAATGAGGTGCCGTGGAAGGTCGATTTTGGTGACACCCCATCGTATCTTAAAGTTGGTGATACGGTCCTCGTTAAGGTGGAAGGAGTTGATGAAGCTAAGCATGTGAGGGTGAGCATGAAGGAACCGGGCCTGAGAAAGCTATCAGGCGGAAATATCATAGAGATTCCAGCATCAAAGGTTCCGAGGGTTATAGGCAAAGGGGGCTCCATGATAAACCTCCTGAAAGAATACACAGGATGCAGGATTTTTGTTGGCCAGAACGGAAGGATATGGATAGATGGCGATGTTGATGGAATAGCCCTAGCCATAAGGGCGATAAAGATGATTGATGAGGAGGCGCAGACCCTCGGACTCACCGACAAGATCAAGGCGTTTTTAGAGAAGGAGAGCAAGATAAGGAGGAAGTAGAATGGGTATGAAGAGCGATATTAAACTGATAGATGAGAACGGTCTGAGAATAGACGGCAGAAAACCCGATGAGCTCAGGCCGATAAAAATAGAAGCAGGAGTTCTGAAAAGGGCCGATGGCTCCGCATATGTTGAATGGGGTAAAAATAAGATTCTGGCTGCTGTTTACGGTCCAAGGGAAGCACACCCTAGGCACCTTCAGGACTCCACGAAGGCGATAATTCAGTGCAGGTACAACATGGCACCTTTCTCTGTTTCAGACAGGAAGAGACCAGGACCAGATAGGAGGTCTGTGGAGATATCAAAGATAATCTCAGAGGCCTTTGAGAGCGTTATAATGACCGAGCTATTTCCAAGGTCTTCAATAGATGTTTTCATAGAGGTTCTTCAGGCAAACGCAGGTACAAGATGTGCAGGCATAACCGCCGCTGCTGTTGCCCTAGCAGATGCAGGTGTTCCGATGAAGGACCTTGTGGTGGGAGTGGCTGCTGGCAAAGTGGATGACACAGTGGTCCTTGATCTTGGAAAGGAGGAGGACAATTACGGGCAGGCGGATGTTCCCATGGCTATTGTGCCGAGAACAGGAGATATCGTGTTGTTGCAGATGGATGGAGATATGACAGAAGAGGAGCTTTTCAAGGCGATGGATATGTCAATGGAAGCCGCAAAATATATATATGAGCTTCAGAAGGACGCGCTCCGCAGGAGATACGCAGTGATTGCGCAGGAAGAGAAGGAGGAAATTGAGAGCATTGAGGAGGGGATAGAGTGAGTCAGGATGTTGTTTCCCAGATACTTAAGGATTACATATACAAGACACTAACAGAGAAAAAGAGGATTGATGGAAGAGGCCTTCTTGAATACAGGAAGATAGACATTCAGACAGGATTCATAGAGGTCGCAGAGGGATCGGCCAGAGTAAAGCTCGGAAACACCGATGTACTCGCAGGGGTTAAGATGAGTATAGGTGAGCCCTTCCCAGATACGCCTGAAAGCGGGGTCATGACCACAAACGCTGAGCTTATACCTATGGCCTCACCGACATTTGAAGCAGGTCCTCCAGATGAGAACTCCATAGAGCTGTCAAGGGTGGTTGACAGAGGATTGAGAGAGGGCCAGGTTGTTGACCTCAGCGACCTGTGCATAGAGCCCGGAGAGAAGGTCTGGGTTATGTTCATAGACCTCCATATACTGGATTACGATGGGAACCTATTTGATGCATCGGCAATGGCCGCTGTGGCTGCTCTGGCCAGCACAAAGGTTCCAGCATCACAGTATGAGCTGGGCGACGATTATCCGCTTCCCATAAAGAACTGGCCTGTTATGACAACCTTCGCTAAGATAAAGGACATAATCGTGCTTGACCCTGGACTGGACGAGGAAAGGGTTGCAGACGCTAGGTTGTCTGTTTACACGGATCAGGACGGACACATAAGGGCCATGCAGAAAGGCTTAAATGGTGGCTTTTCCTACGACGAAGTGAAGGAAATAGTCAGGCTCTCCAAGGAGAAAGGAAAAGAAGTCAGGAAAATACTTATGGACGCCGTGAAAGGAGGCGAATAAATGGCGAAAAGAACGAAGAAGGTCGGCCCGGCAGGGACATACGGTCCCAGATACGGAGTTAAGATAAGGCGCAGTCTCGGAAAGGTAGCTAGGATGAAATCTCAGAGATACACATGTCCGAGATGCCACCACGAGAGCGTTAGAAGGGTTAGCACTGGAATATGGGAGTGCAAGAACTGCGGATACAAGTTCGCAGGCGGCGCATATTACCCGTTCACAAAGGAGTCGTGGAAGAAGGAGGTTAAGGAGGAGAGCATATGAGCGATTACATATGCGCTGTATGCAAAAGAGATCTTGATGATGCAGCCCTTAACAGGGTCGGCATGCAGTGCACCTACTGTGGATCAAGAATATTCTACAAAAAAAGGCCAAACATAAGGAAAAGATTGCTTGCAAGATAACATGCACAGATCCTCCATAGTTCTGGAGGGAATGGCTGACCTCATGGATGCCCTCCTACCTGAAACAGAGGAGGAAATACCTAGGTCAAGGGTGCGTTTGAGAAAGGAAGATAAGGACCTCATAATAGAGATAGAGGCTGAGGATACGAGCGCTCTTAGGGCGACTCTCTCCTCATATCTCAGATGGATATCTGCGGGAATGTCCGCAAAAAAGGCCATGGAGGAATGATATGGAACTCAGTCCGAAGATGCAGAACGAGTTGATGGAAGCCCAGCAGTTGCAGCAGCAGTTGCAGGAGATAGCGACCCAGAAGTACCAGCTTGAGACTCAGAAGAAGGAGTTAGAGGTAACTCTGGAAGAGCTGAATCAGGTTGATGACAGCACCCCAGTTTACAAGAATGTTGGCAACCTCTCTTTCAGGGTTAAGGATGTGAATGCCCTTAAAAAAGAGCTTGAAGAGAAGAAAGAAACCATTGAGGTTAGGATAAAGGCTCTTGAAAGGCAGGAAAGCAGGATAAAGGAGAGGTACAGCGCCATTCAGGAGAGGCTCAGCAGAAAGCTCTGACTTCCCTTAACCTTATAACTGATAGAGGTATGCAGGGACATGGAGCGCATGCTTCCCTACGCCTCGGAAGAGGAGCGCATTGAGGAATCAAGGTCTTACATGGATATGATAATGATGAATCTACACAATCACAGCACCTTTTCAGACGGCATATTTCCCCCTGAGGCAATAGTGAAAAAGGCGATATCATGCGGATTGAATTATGTGGCAATAACTGACCACTACATGACCAGAAAAGCTAGGTCAATGGACAACTCAGAGCTTGAAAGATACATAGATGAGATAAGCAGGCTGAAGGATGAGTATTCCTCTGAGATAAAGGTTCTAATGGGTGTGGAGATAGACGCATCCAGAGACAGGACAAATTTCGATGCTATTAGGTATGATCTCCTGAACTCCATGGACTTCGTGCTTTTTGAGTATGTCAACGATGACCTCTGGGAAGGCATGCATCTCTGGGAGCTATTCAACATAATCCAGAAGATAGAGGTTCCATCAGGGCTGGCTCACAACGACATAAGCAGGAACTTCAGGGAGATAGACTACGACGCGCTCCTCAATGTACTTGAGGACAACGACATCTTCGTTGAGCTCTCTCCATCCCCAAGGAATTCAAAGTTCAACAGGCCATATTACCGCTTCGCTATGGAATTCTTCCACGCCCTTTCAAGGAGCGATGTTATGGTTTCCATAGGCACGGATACCCACACCAATCTGGATGAGGTATGCCTGATAAAGGACGCCATAGCTTTCATAGAGGAGATGAGGCTGGAGAACAACCTGATAACAGAGAGGATAGGATGAAGATATGGGTTTTTGAGATAGAAAAAAGGGGGCTTTCATACATCAGACTCGGCATATCCACAGCCCTTCTCATATTCGGTTTGCTTCTCCTGATAGCCCCTATTCTAGAGCCTCCAAACACGGTTAATTTCGGGGAAAACGGCATAGTTGGGAGCTTTGAGCACGCATCCAACATATCCCACATGCAGAACCCAGTTTCCAGAGCGATTTACACCTTCGGTGACTGGGAGTGCCACCAGCACGCCTCCCGCTCCTTCTTCATCAACGGTAATCAGATGCCTGTCTGTGCCAGATGCACCGCCATATTCCTCTCCATATCCTTCACAGCATTTTTGCTGGTTTTTATCAGGATAAAGGCTCCTTTCTGGGTGATAATAGCTCTGATAATCCCCATGGCTCTGGACGGAGGAATACAGCTCATAACTCCTTATGAAAGCAACAACATCCTCAGGTTCATCACAGGCTCTCTGGCTGGATTCGCAACGGTTCTCGCCTTTGACAGCATTATTGAGGATTGAGCTCTATCTCCCCTTTCTTCAGATTTTTGGCCTCTTCAGGGCTGAGCACCTCTTTTTCAGCCTTATCTGAAAGGAGAGCGCTGTTTCCATAAGGGTCCTCAATTATGAATGTGAATTCCTTTTTTCCCTCTCTGGCCATGTCTATCTCTCTTATTCGCTTAGCGACCTCCTCTTTGTTCTCGTATTCCAGACCTTCAAGTACATCCCTTACCCTCATTAGCACACCCTCTATGTTGGATATGAAGGATTCTGATGCAGGTCCCGGCTCTATGGATATTCCAAGCTCAGGAATCCTTATCGTCCCTGAGGTGGAGCGCACCACCCTGATATTCACATCCTCAGGATTATTGACTTTCAGAGTGTATCTCACAGGTTCGTTCTGCTCAGTAATCATGACATCCGAGGTTTTGAAACCGCAATTTGGGCATATTATCGTGGTCTCTATGGCCTCCCCTAGCATTGGAAGGTCTAGAATTGCAATGGTGGAGTTCAAGGGTTTATGTCCGCATGCAGGGCATTCCTGCTGAAGAACCGTGTGCTTTATCTCCTTTATAATGGTGCTGTCTTTCATGGCTTCGTGCATGTTCTTGTATCTCCCGCACATATTAAACACTAGTGCTTGGGTCAAGATATTAATACATGCACCGATGCAGGGGGCATGAAGCTCATACTCTTAGGAGCTCCGGGTGCAGGAAAAGGCACGCAGGCCAAGTGGATAAGAGAGGAATACGGTATCCCACACATATCGACAGGAGACATACTCAGAAAGAATGTTGCCGAGGGCACAGAGCTGGGAAAAGAGGCGAAAAAATACATGGATGAGGGAAAGCTGGTTCCAGATGAGCTTATAATCGGAATGGTGAAAGAAAGGCTGGCTCAGGAGGACTGCAAAAAAGGCTTCATTCTTGATGGATTTCCCAGAACCATAAGGCAGGCTGAGGAGCTGGAGAAGATAACGGACATAGATGCTGTGCTGAACATCCATGTTCCATTTGACAAGCTCATAGAGAGGATAACCGGCAGGCGCTCCTGTCCAAAATGCGGTGCAGTGTATCACATAAAATACAACCCACCCAAAAAGGAAGGAATATGCGATGTATGCGGCACTCCACTCATTCAGAGGGATGATGACAAGGAGGAAACGGTGAAAAATAGGCTTAAAACCTATGAGGAGCAGACAGCACCGCTTATTGAATACTATGAAAAGAAGGGCAAGCTGATAACAGTCGAAGGTCAGGAAAAAGTGGAAGATACCATAGCGTTGGTCAGGGAGGCTCTTAAGAAAATCGCTTAATCAAGACCTTTATACACCTTTTTTCTGTGCTCTATGCTAACGACTATGATTTTGCTCTCCTCAATTCTGAATATTATGCGCAATTTCCCCACTCTAGCGCTGTAATATCCCTTAAGCTCATATCGAGAGCCTTATAGGAGAGCGGGTCTTTTAAGATAGAATCAAAAGCCTGAAGAACATCCTCTTTTAAAGGATTATTGAGCTTCCTAAGCCGTTTGGGTTCTCTTTGTGAGGACAAGCTCATATTTCATAGATTCAGTTTCTCCCTCAGCTCTTCTATGCTGCTGAATGTCTCATACTCTCCTTTCATATATTCCTCTTCATTCTTTGTTATTTCCTCCAGAATCTCCTTGTTCGCCAGTATTTCCACCTCTTCCTCAAAAGAATCCACAATTTCCTTGAGGTCTCTCGCGAATTTCAGCAGCAGCTCTCCTTCGCTCATGGTTTTCGCCATGATTTTACTTTATTCTTATACGTTATTTATAGACTTCGGCTCTTTTTCATCCTTAACCAGCTTCCTGTAATACCGGTCTCTTTCGCTGAATATGCATCCGCAGTATGGCTGGCGGTATAGATCCAGCTCCTTTGATATCCTTATGGAGTCCTTCCAGCCAACCCTGAAATCCCTGTGAAGGTATGGAATCCCGTATTTTTTTGAGATTTCCATGCCTATCTTTTTTATGAGAGCTATGGGCTGGTATTTTGAGAGGGTTAGGGTGGTGGAAAAGGCATCAAAATCCATCTCTTTCGCCTCTTTCGCGGTTCTTTCCAGCCTAACCCTGTAGCAGT
>JALSOU010000193.1 GCA_026986305.1 Thermoplasmata archaeon
AAAACAACCAAAAATAACCCTGAAAAAGACGGAAAAAGGAGGCATCAAAATAGCCTCAACCGTGCCCCTCTCTGTGAGCGAGGATGTGTTGAAATCCATAGCCTGGGAATTTGGATACAGAAACGCAGAGATTCTTATCAAAGAGGACATAACTGCTGAGGATTTTATGGATTTCCTTGCAGGAAATAGGGTTTACATCCCTGCGATACTTGTGATTAACAAAATTGACATGGGTGACAGGGAGTACATTGAGGAGATAAAAAAGATGTTTGAAAAATGGTCCCCTCTGTTTATATCCGCAGAAAAAGAAATCAATCTTGACAGGTTGAAGGATCTGATCTTTGAAAAGATAGGACTCATAAGAGTATATCTTAAGCCTCAGAGCGGTAAGGTGGACTACAGTGCCCCACTTATCCTCAGGAAAGGCGATACTATTGAAGATGTATGCAATGCTATTCACCGTGACTTTGTTAAGAAGTTCAGATACGCCATGGTATGGGGAAAAAGCGCAAAGTACCCCGGCCAGAGGGTGGGACTGGAGCACATGGTTGAAGATGAAGATGTGGTGAGATTAATAATTAAAAAATAACCTATTTGATAAGGGTGAACTCAGAATACTGGAACAACCCACGCACATACTCCCTTTTTTTCGTTAATTTGAACCCATGTTTTTCCATCACCTCCACCAGAGGATAAGAAAGAAACTCCTCTGCAAGAGGACACTCAAATTTATCAATCAGTATCTTGAAATAAAAAGGTGCTTTGGAGTAGTCCATCTGATTATAATCCAGCAAGTAAAATTTCCCACCATCCTTCAGAATTGATTTTGTGTTTTCTATTATCCTTATTCTATCTTCAGGGGTAAAACCATGGAAAGCCAGAGCTATCAAGGCCACATCAAAATAGTTTTCGTATTCTCTCTCAAAAGGCACTCGGATATCATGATTAACTATCATTATGTTACCGTATTTTTCCGTCTTCTCTCTGGCCCGTTTAAGCATATCTGGGGATATATCAAAACCCACCACCACACCCTCAGGTCCTATCTTTTCTGATAGTAAAATTGCATTTCTTCCATTGCCCACACCCAGCTCCGCCACCCTTGCTCCAGGAAAAACCGCCGTTTCTTCATGCATTAGTTTTCGTATAAATTTTCTGTACTGAAAGAGCGTCACGATATCAAGAATCTCATCGTAATATCTCGCTTCCCATCCAGTGATTACCACACTCACCTTAGGATTTCCCATACAGGTGTATGATGAGCAATATATATAACCTAAACCCTGAGCTCTGCTCTAAGGGGAAAAATATTATATCTTAAACTACGTTTTAGATTCGTGAACTGCGTTGTATGCGGAAGGATTTCTTCAAAACCGATATGCGAGATATGTTCAAAGAGAATAACGATAGATTATCCCTTTATAATCCATCATGGTCTTCTCATAGGAGATTTTGAGGGCATGTCCGAGGAGCATCTTTTTAAAAATGACCTTGAAAAACTAAACGAAGAGGCGAAAAAGGTGATCATGGGTGATGGGGGAGACAGACTAAAACTTGCCAAAACAGCCCTTATATTTCACAAAAAA
>JALSOU010000194.1 GCA_026986305.1 Thermoplasmata archaeon
ATAACCTTGGAGGCGTTCATCCTCTCCTCGGCATCCAGATATGCTGATGGCTCATCCAAAAGGTAGATGTCCGCATCTCTTCCGAGGCAAAGGGCTATGGCAACCCTCTGCAGCTCACCGCCTGAAAGCCCCTGAACATCTTTTTCATAAAGGTCCTTTAATCTAAGGGGGTGTGCGATCTCCACCTTGAAGAAGTTATCCTCCTCAAAGTCCTCCAGAACTGAGTAGAAAAGCTCCCTCACCGTGCCATCAAAATCCGCTTTTATGTACTGCGGCTTGTAGCTCACCTTTGGCTCTGCGGATATCCATCCGTCGTCTGGCTCTATGACTCCTGCCAGCATCTTAACGAATGTTGTCTTTCCCGTGGCATTGGGCCCCACAACACCTATGACCTCTCCCTGATGTATCTGCCCTTCCGATGTTCTAAGTTCAAAATTTCCCAGCCTCTTGTAGAGCTTTCCGTACCGTATAAGAACGAAGGACTCCTTCATATCCTTGGGCGGGTGCGGATGAAACTTTATCTCCTTGTCCCTGAACCTCACATTCTCCTCTGGAAGGAACCCTGATAGATAGACATTTATGGCATTTCTGACAGGCCTTGGATTCGCCAGAACACCGTATGCTCCCTGCTTTCCGTACATCAGATACACGAGGTCTGAGAGGAAGTCCAGTATCGCTAGGTCATGCTCAACCACAACCACTATCTTCTCCTCGCTCAGCTCCCTTATTATTCTGGCGATTTCAAGCCTCTGCGATATATCCAGATAGGAAGATGGCTCGTCAAAGAAGTATATGTCAGCGTCTTTCAGCATCGTTGCCGCTATTGCAACCTTTTGAAGCTCTCCCCCCGAAATCTCATCTATGTTCTTTTTCAATATATTTTCCATGCCCAATCTCTGAACAACAGCATCCAGATCCCTTTCTTCAACCTTTTTAAGGAGATCTCCAACCCTTCCCTTATACGCCTTTGGAAGCTTATCCACATACTGGGGCTTAAGAGCCGCCCTTATCTCTCCGTTAGCCAGCTTTTTAAGGTAATCCCCAAGCTCGGTTCCGGAGTATTTATCCACAATCCACTCCCACTCAGCTTTTTCCTCTATTCTTCCGAGGTTTGGCACGAGATTTCCGGAGAGTATGCTTATGGCTGTTGTTTTTCCTATGCCGTTCTGACCCAAAATACCCACTATCTGGCCCTTTTTAGGGGCTGGAAGGCGGAATAACCTGAAACCGTTCTCACCGTACTGATGTATGAGGTCCTCATCCAGCTGTTCGGGCAGATTTATGATGCTTATTGCTCCGAAAGGACACTTATGAACGCATATTCCGCAGCCTGTGCAGAGCTCTTCATGGATGATTATCTTTCCATCTTCTCCGTATTCAATTACCTCTGTGCCGTTTTTCATCACAGGGCAGTAATTTATGCACTCCGAACTGCATCGCTTCGGCTGACATCTTCCGCGATTGACTGCGGCGACTCGCATAAATCGGCAAAAGAAGGGGTTAATAAAAGAATCGTCCTATTTCTCTGATGGAATTTTTCCTGTTCTTGGAATTTGCAGGAAATACATAAATACAATG
>JALSOU010000195.1 GCA_026986305.1 Thermoplasmata archaeon
GCCCTCTTCTGGAGGATGAATTATCATAAACACATTTTCGTATTTTTTTCTGAGATTTCTAACTATGTTATGCGCTTTTTCGTCGTTCTGCTCTAGGACAAAAACTACTGCTATGTTTTCAGATATGCTGGATTTCCTTGTGGAGATGACCTTTTCTTCATACAGATCCTCTTTTTCCTCCATATATGCTGGAGAGAGAACAATATGAAAAACTTCTTCATATTTTTCCTTTATATCCTCGTAATAGTCTTTTTCCATAGTTTTTTTGATTTTTCTAACGGCGTAGAGAGACATTGGGAAGTTTATAAACGATTTATAAACAACTAGAAGTATTATCAGGCTACCTATGATTACGGCCAGATATGGATCCAAAATAACCAAGGCGAAAAACATGGCGAGTATGGAGACTGACACTATGAACGGCACTTTGTATAGCATCTTTCGTTTCTTTAGATATTCGTCTGACTCCATACTACCTAAATAGCGAAGCTATCACTTATATTTAAAACTTTCCAATAACATGACACATAAAAATCAAAAACAGACATAATAAAAAGGGGAAAATGGGTTATATTCCCTCTTCAGGCTCATATTCGAGGGAACATCCCATCATCCTGTAGACTTCCGTCCACGAGCAGTCTTCTTCATAGCCGAGGTGTTCTGTCATGGTAATAAGTGACCGTCCAAAGTATATAAAGGAAAAAGCAAGGGGTGAGTGAAAGTAAAAGTATGGAAAATGGATTTTGGCCGAGAAATGGATTTGAGGAGTGAAAGTGTCATCTCAGTAGATAGCACAGAAGGCCATATTCTTTGAGAGCCAAGCGGGTGCTGGCTGGCGTTATATATTCAGGAGGCACCTGATATTTCAGTATTTCCTCCATGGGAATTCCAAGAAATTCGGAAAGGAGCTGCAATCTTTCATATGGAAATCCCTGCTCACCTATGAGTATCTGCTGCACACTCCAGCCCGGATGATTCCTTGATCTATAGCCCAGAACCCTGCCAAGTGCGTTGAGACTTCCTGCCTTTTCAATTCCCTCTTTTATAAGACGGGCTCTCATTTCAGATGCTATCCACACGCTTTTAGGCTGGTTTCTCCTTAGCCAAGCATAGGCGTCCGCATAGCTCATAGGAATCCCTTTCTATTTACGATCTTCCGCTATAAAATACTTTCCCCACTTTCACCCACCCCTCATTTATCATTAAATATTGGTGATTGATGCAGTGTCATGCGCTTCATTCACATGGCAGATACCCACATAGGATATTCCGCATACAACCACACAGACCCGAAAACAGGAAGAAATCAGAGGGAAGTTGATGTTGAGGAAGCATTCAGGCAGGCTGTGGATATAATCCTGAAAAGAGAGCCTGAAGTTGTAATCCACGCGGGGGACCTCTTTCACACTGTCAGGCCCACAAATAGGGCGATAAGCTTTGCGATGGAGGAGATTTCAAGAATTACCGAGGCTGGGATACCATTTATAGTCATAGCAGGAAACCACTCCGCACCTAGGATGAGAGAGACGGGGAGTGTTTTCAGGATAATATCAAAGATTAAAGGGGTACATG
>JALSOU010000196.1 GCA_026986305.1 Thermoplasmata archaeon
TGAGACAAACATAGATGTGCTGGTAAACGAGCTGGAGAGCGCAGGAATAAGGCTGAATAAGAGGCCTGCGGATATAACCCTTACAAAAACAGATAGAGGTGGAATAGTAATAAATACCACGGTGGAACTCACAAAGATGGATGTTTCCCTCGCAGAAGACATATTGAAGGAGTATGGCATAGTTAACGGAGTTCTTGTCATAAGGGAGGATATAGGCGAGGACGAGCTCATAGACTTTCTGGCCGGAAATCGGGTTTACATAAAGGCCACAGTCGTCTTGAATAAGATAGACCTTGTAACGCCGGAATATGTTGAAAATCTGAGAAAAAGGCTTGGAGACTGGGAAATCGTACCGATATCTGCTGAAAAAGGCATAGGGATTGAGGATCTGAAAGAGGCGATATACCGGAATCTTGATCTGATAAACATATATCTCAAGCCCCAGGGTGGAAAGGCGGATATGGATGAACCTCTGGTGGTAAAAAAAGGTTCAACGGTGGAGATGGTCTGCAACTCACTTCACAGGGATTTTGTAGAAAAATTTAGGTATGCTAGGGTTTGGGGTAAAAGTGCCAAGTTTGATGGTCAGCAGGTTGGATTAAATCATGTGCTTGAAGATGGTGATATAGTAAGTATCGTCGTCAGGCGCTAGATCTTTCTATGTCTATCTCCATTTCTATGGCCCTATATGAGAGTGCCACATCAAGAATTGCGAAGAACATGCCCGTAAACATCGATATAAGGGCTATTGAGAATGATAGCGTTGCAGGGAATTCTAGGCGAACATAGGTCATGGCCTCTCCCAGAATGAAGAAGGAGCTGAGTGATGCGAGAAGAACAGTTGAAAATAGGAAGAACAGCGAATTCCTCAGGTATCTCCCCCTTTTTATCAGTATTCCTGTTTGCACTTCTATGCTTTCTATCCTTTTTTTATCTATCTTTTCATTTCTTATCTCTCTGTCAAAGTCCCTGATCCTATCTATGACCCTGCCGTATCTGTTCTGAACAGAGAGCGCTAGCAGCCCTGCTCCTGATATAAGGAGTATCGGTGCGAGAGCGGCCGAAATTATCTCTGTGGATGCTATGTCCAACACATTCCTCCTTTTCCTCATTGAGATGGATGGGCAGGCAGAGAAGCCTGACGCGCCGCCGACCCGGGCTATTTTTTGGGGGCACGCCCTTTTCGTGCCAGTGGGAACGGACTTACGCGCTACCCATCCAATAGTGCAGAATTTCGGGCGTATTTGTACTTTGCTATCATTTATGATATTTTTATTTTATAAGTTTGTAGATGTTCGTAGAAAGCATTAAATATTAGTGTGTGTTATCTGACAAATATATGACAAATGTCTGACAAATATATAAGAAGTGGTGGATAATGAGCAGACGAAAAGGCGACAAAGAAATGGACGAGATGACCAAGCTCCTCCTCTCACAGGGAGTTTATTCTCTAAAAAAGAGTGATGACTCTGTGGACAAAAGGATATTGAAAATGCTGAAAGCGAACGAGAAAAAGGTGTATCGCTTCTGGATAGGGGTCGTTTATGGCATACTTCTACTAATTTCCCTG
>JALSOU010000197.1 GCA_026986305.1 Thermoplasmata archaeon
AAGCTCTCTTCTCGTCTGAGAGATCTCGCTTTCCAGTTCCCTCTCCCTCTCTTTATCTACCACAACCTCAGGCTTCTTTTTCCCCTCCTCTTTTAGCCTCTTTTCAAGGAAAGCTATCCTTTTCTTGAGTTTCAATATCTCCTCATCCTTTTCCTTTATCCTGTCCCACTTCTCTTTTAACATAGCTTTTTTTTCCTGCTGAAGTTTCTTTACTTCTGCCCTAAGTCTTGCCTCGTTCTCTTTGAGTTTCTTAACAAGAACTGCATATTTTTTAAGGCGCATCCTCAGATACTGAATGTGCTCGGCTTCTTTTGCCATGTATTCACCTCGATATGACACTCCATCTCATAGGCGATATATAATATTTGCCCTTAGGTTTCAGAAAACACAGCACATCTCCCTTGTTTCCCACTCATATCCCTCCTTTTCAGCCCATTTTCTAGTGCGCTCCGTGGGCAAAACTATGCCGCTGAAACCTTTCTCTATTGCATACCTTTCAATCTCCCAGTAATCCCCTTTCCTTGGCCTCATGCAACCTATGACCCTTTCTCCCCTGAAACCATCGGTGTAGTCTATGACCTTCTTTATCTCATCCACATTCGGAGGACTTATATCTTCCATAGGAGTTCCCTTTGTGGGAATCAGGACATTTATCACCATCTTTATCGATTTGCTGTCCTTTATAGCGTCTATAGCCCTGTATTCGCCGATTATCTTTCCATAATGAAGCCCGACAGTCACATGTGGGGAGTGCCTTATTCCCTCTTCATCCAGAATTTTCAGCGCTCTCAGATAGTCATCTGCCTTTTTATCCAAGTGATAAACCTCCTTTACCGTCTCATCAGCCCCAACAACATCCAGAGATACCATATCGGGCTTCATGGTTTTCAGCGCTCTCAAGGTGCTTTCTCTCAGGAGACCCACATGCACATTCACTATGAAATCCGAGTATATCTTCACCTTTCTTATGAGGTCTGCGAATGGCTCTATGGGAACACTTCCATCCTCCCTAGCTCCACCGCTTAAAAGAAAGCCGTTTGCTCCCTGCTTAGAAAGCATCTCCAGAACCTCTATGAGTCTTTCAGGACTCTGTGCTGGAATCATCCCTTCAAGATAATGGCGGTTACAGTGAGCGCAGTTTAGAGAGCAAGCAGTGCCGGTTACTGATATGGAAGGGAATTTCTTTCCCGGAACATAGGCTATGAGTTTCATGGTGGGAAATGGGCAGTTGTATTAAATATTGTGCTTTTCCAGATAATCCAGAAATTTGGCATGGAGGAGCGCTCTTTTTCTCAGATCTCCGAGTTTCTCCACCCTTAGAATATTGAATTTCACTCTTTTGTAAATGACATCCATCAGAAAAAGAGGCTCGGGTTCCGCTATCCTGAATATGACCTTCTCCCCCATCAACGCTCTTTCTATGTCTTCCTCGCTTTTCTCCCCCATCTCTACGGAAATCATAGCGCCCACGATTCTTCTCACCATCTGCCAAAGAAAGCTCTGCGCCTTTATATCAATGACCGTAAATTCCCCTTCTTTTTTCACGCTTATCTCCTCAATT
>JALSOU010000198.1 GCA_026986305.1 Thermoplasmata archaeon
TACCTTCCGTATATGAAAACAGGGTTTATCTGTACCTTTATGTGGTCGTACCTGGTATCGTATAGGATTTCCACATCCGGCCTTTCTCTGGAAAATCTCTTGCCACTCAACTTTTCCACAGCTTTCCCCAGTTCCCTGTTGAACTCCACCTTTATCGTTTCCCCGCTCAAACCAAGATCTTCCCTTATTTTCTCCTCTTTTTCAAGGGTCTCGGAATCAAAGCGTGATCCTATCAAGAATGTATTGAACTCAATGCCATTGAGAGCGTCCATAACCCATCTGGCCTTTTCTTCAATATTTGAGAAGACATCGCCGCAAAGCTCG
The DNA here is from genome assembly GCA_026986305.1 of Thermoplasmata archaeon. Classification (GTDB taxonomy): domain Archaea; phylum Thermoplasmatota; class Thermoplasmata; order WALJ01; family WALJ01; genus WALJ01. The sequence continues at coordinate 325 of JALSOU010000198.1, forward strand.
CAGGAATCCTTTTTTTCAAAGTTTATTCCATTTTCAGCCAGCATTTCCCTTAGTTTTCGTCCTCTCTCAGGGTTATCTATGCCGTGCTCCCACTCTGAAAAAAACCTCCCAACACATCTGTCACATAGCCCGAGTTCAAAGAGAGCGCGGGCTTTTTCAAGCAAAATATCACCTCAGTCCTTTATAACGCCGTATCCTATGAGGCGCCACTTATTTCCTATTCTCCTTCCTATTGCTATTTTTTCATCAGGTATCGGGCAGACAGGGAGTTTTAGGTACATCTCCACTTCATCCTTCCTAGCGCTCTTCACGACCCCTACTGTGATCATGGTGCCTATGCTCAGCATGAGAACCTCGTTAGTCTTTATCTCCTGAACCTCTATCTCCTCCTCGGTTCCCACAACCCTTTCAAGAAGGTGCGTTTCCATAGTGAATTGATTCCTGACCTCAGGTAGAGTTCCGGGAAGTCCCATTATCTTTCCTGCGAGGTTGTCGGATTTCGTTATGGCAGGGTCAAGGGTAGTCCCAACTCCCAGAAGACCACCTGCATGCACCTCATCGTATTCCTTTCCTCCTGAGACTATTGAAGTAACCTTGGTCCTTATAGGCTCTTTGTACTTCTCAGGATGCTCCTTGCTTCCAAGGCCGGGCAGTATCTCTATCTCATCTCCCACTCTAAGAACTCCCTGCATAAGGGATCCGCCTATAACCCCTCCTTTGATCTTCTCTATGGAGTCTCCGGGTTTGTTTATATCAAAACTGCGGGCTATGTACATGAGCGGAGGTTTGCTCGGGTCTCTTTCAGGCGTAGGTATGTATTTCTCTATGGCAGCCAGAAGTATGTCTATATTCGCCTCGTGGTGCGCTGATATCGGAATTATTGGAGCGTTTTCAGCCACAGTGCCCTTCAAAAACTCCTTTATCTCCTTGTAGCTTTCCTTCGCCCTCTCAGGGCTTACCACATCTATCTTGTTCTGAACGACGATTATGTTCTTTATACCAGATATTTCCAGAGCCATCAGATGCTCCTTTGTCTGTGGCTGGGGGCATTTTTCATTAGCAGCTATCAAAAGGAGAGCACCGTCCATGAGGGATGCTCCTGAGAGCATTGTGGCCATCAGAGATTCGTGGCCGGGAGCATCCACAAAGGAAACAGCCCTCTGAAACTCTGTTCTAGTACCGCATCGGGGACATATGGCTTTATTCGTGTATCCGTGGGGCTTTCCGCACTTGG
>JALSOU010000199.1 GCA_026986305.1 Thermoplasmata archaeon
GATTCTTTGGAAAGAGTTGCATCGTTTTACTATGAATTCATAAGAAAGGTAGGTGATATCCATGAGAGAAAAGACCCTTGAGATACTGTGCTGCCCCGTTTGCAGAGGGGATCTTGAGCTGATAAAACCCAAAAAAGATGGGGAAATTATAGTCTCAGGCAAATTGAGATGCAAAAAATGCGGGAGAGAATACGAGATAAAGGATGGAATTCCTGATTTGGTGCCCTGATTCAGCCTTTTTCAGCCAGATAAAGGAGCATCTTTATCTCCTCTATGCTGAACCTCCCTGTGGATTTCAGCCCTTCGGCATCCCTGTTCTTTATCATTCTTAAAAGCCTTGGATTTCCCTTTGTAAGAAGGTGTATCTTTTTAACAGCATCCATGTTATTTGTTCCCAAGAATTCCGCTGTTTCCTCCGTGTTCAGTCCTGAAAGATGGTATTCGTAAACCACCCCCCTATCCACATCTGCGGGTCCATAGAATCTGGAATAATAAGGGGCATCTTCTCTAGCTGTGAGAACTATCTTTATTCCCTCTGAAGATTCTATCTCATGCAAAAGCTGCATGAAGAACTCCACAACCTCATCCCTCATCTCCTCATATCCATCAAAGACCAAGATCGACTCCGTGCCTTTAAGTCTGGAAACTATGGCCTTAACGATGTCTTCCATCGGTCTTTTTTCAAATATCAGCGGTTCAAGCCCGGATTTTCCAAGAGAAGATAGGAATGAAGATGTGGGGTTTAATATGTCTGTGAGTCTGCTTTTCCTGCTCACCGGAAGCCATAAAAGATTCGCCCTGCCTGAAAATCCCCTTAAAGTGTGGAATAACAGGGAACTTTTTCCATACCCCGGATTTCCGTATATTATCAGAATCTTTATATCCTGATTCTCAAGGAGTAGGGATATCTCCTTAATTTCCCTCTTTCTTCCCACGAAAAACTCGATTTCAGGAGGATGAAATGCGAGAAATGTGCCAACAGGCGGAGGCTCCAGAGCATCCATATCCACCTTTCCTTCCTTTTTCAGCATCTCCGCAATTTCAAGTATACTGGAAGATGTTCTTCCCTTTATTTCTTTATAGGTAAGTTCCTGTTCTTTTCCGTCCATTATCGCAATGAAACTGATTTTCTCCAGATTTCTCATTATTTCCTCGGCCTTTTCCTCACCTTTTTTAGTGAGAAAATACACCTTCACCCTCCTCTGAATGCCCTGGACATGAGCCTTTTTCTCCTCAATCATGCCAGAAGATATGAGCGATCTGGTGAGGCGCGAAACATGGGTGAGCTTTACTCCTATGGCCTCGGATATTCCCCTCTGAGTGATTTCAACAGGTACAACATACTCCTCCTTATAGCCTGAAAACCTTAGTAGATGCAGAAGTAAGCGTGTTTCGGAGTCCATATCCCATGCAGAGTCCATGCTTCATGATTGACACGCATCTATTTAGAATTTGCCACTTCTGGTATAGACGATTTAAAATTCGACTATTATCGTAAATGATGGAGAAAAGTTTATATAGGTCCATGACAAAGTAGTATTTGCGGGCTATAAACCCGCAGGAGATGACAAAACATGAAAGCATATGTGAGAAAAGAAAAAGAAGAGGGCGTAAGCCCTGTTATCGCTACCATTCTGATGGTGGCGATTACCGTGGTGCTCGCAGCGACTCTCTACCTGATGGTAGGGAACATGGGCGGACAGCAGAATGTAACAGAGCCCATTCAGTTCAATGCCCATAAAAATAAAGCCCACAAATGGACGCTGGATGTTTCAGCAAACAATCTGAATCCTGCAGAGATAAAATATGCCATAACCGGCGGAGTTACAATATCTGGCCAGCCCCTAGGAGCCGATGGAACAAATGACACAAACGGAGTAACTTGGTATGACCTCAACAAAGATGGAAAGCTAAACACTGGAGACCAGATAGTGATATGGAACAGTAGCATAAACAGCGGCGACACCTTCAAGATAGTCGCTGGAGCTACAGGGTCTGTAGATCTCCCATAAACCCATTATTCATATCATTTTTATATATTTATTAGTGATATTAAAAAAGTATATATACCACATTTGCTATCATATGCATAAGATAGGTGGTTCTTATGAAAAAAACGGTTTACTCTGGAAATAAAAAGAATTTGGGAGTTTCTCCGGTAATAGGAGTAATTCTCATGGTTGCTATAAGTGTAGTTTTAGCTGTCAGTCTTTATATGATGCTTCCTCATGTTTCCCAATCGATGGAAAACGAGCCTGCGGTGACCTTTGTGTCCCACAAAAATAACGGAAACAACTGGACGTTGGAAGTGGTTACAGAGAGACCGATCAACCCTATAAATATAAAATATGCTTTAATAGATAAAAACGGATCGGTGATCGTTTCAGGTGCTCAATTCCCAACGAATTCTTCTATTGAAGATGACAATGGGATTAAATGGATAGATTATAATGGTGACGGGAAATTAAGCACCAACGACGAAATAGAAATAAACGGGTCAAAAATAGGTATAAAATCTGGAACTACTTTTAAAATAACAGCAGGTGCTATGGGATACTGTGAATTACCTTATTAAATCATTCTTTTTCGCACCCTTTATACTCTATAATCGATCTGGGATATTCCACTGACTGGAATAACTTTATATACTTTTGTTCCATTCACTGGAATATGACTCTAATAGAAGACATGACAGAGCAGAATCCGTGGTGGTCTGGAATTCCACCAGATACTAAAGACACCATAGAAAGGGATATTTTTAAGGAGATCAGCCAACATATAGGAGAAAAAGAAGCCCTTGGCATTATAGGGCTAAGAAGGTCGGGTAAAACCACGCTTATGAAGCAGATTATGGAATATTTGATGAAAAAAGGCGTTGAAGGCAGAGACATACTTTATTTCTCCTTTGATCTCCCTAAAAACAGACCTGAAGATGTTCTTAAGGAGTATTTCAACAGCATAGCAGTGAGACATCCTTCCGAAAGAAAAACCTATGTGTTCTTCGATGAGGTTCAGAATGTGCCTTCGTGGAGCAGAGTGGTTAAAACATACATAGACAGGGGTTATCCTGTAAAGTTCTTTATCAGCGGGTCCTCATCTTTTAATATATTGAGAGGGGCTGGAGAGAGTCTTATCGGCAGAATCAGGATAAAAGAGCTCAGCCCTTTCAGCTTCGGAGAGTTTTTAAAATATAGAGGAATATCCTATCATATTTCAAACTCAATTCCACAGGAGCATGGCAGACTTATATCAGAGTTCAGAAAATACATGAAAATGGGCTCATTTCCTGAGAGCTATGAAAAAGACATTTCTGAATATTTATCAACCATGGTTGACCTTATATTTTTTAGAGACATAATAAACATTTTAGAGATTAAGAGACCAAATCTTTTAAGAGAGCTGTTCTACAGGGTGCTGGAACAGTCAGGAAATCAGGTGAATTACGCGAATCTTTCCAGAGAGACAGGGGCGAAGTATGAGACCATAATAAGCTACATGGACTATCTTGAGATGGCTTTTCTGATATCCAGAAGCCGACTATATCCAGGAAAGATAAGTCAGAGAAAGAAGGTACCGAAGATATATGCTGGAGACCATTCATTTATGTTTCTTGCGGATGTTCCAGAAGGCAGGGTGCTAGAAACGATAGTTTTCAACCACCTTAAAAGGAAATATGAGCTTTTTTACTGGCACAACTCTGGGGAAGTTGATATAATAGCTGGAAAAAAGGAGCCGATAGCTATAGAGGTATCCGTTTCAGAGGAAAAAAAGCCCACTCATATCCTATCTTTCATGGAAAGGTATTCTGCGAAAAAAGGCTATGTTTTGACCATTGAAACATTCAGAAAAGAGAGATTCGGCAATAAAGAAATATCCTATATTCCTGCCTATCTTTTCCTGCTAAACTCCTCAAACTTCCTCTGACTCAACCATCTCCATGCCCTGTGAGCTCTTTGGAGCGCTGTTATATGACCTGCGAGGGCAAACCATATCATCATTAACTCAAGGAAATTTGTACTGAAACCGTATATGTTCAAAGAAAAACCGAATATATCTGAAAAGAACTGGATTATCGGAAATACCATGAGAAACACCAGCCTGTCTGCTCGTCCGAGAATTCCGCCGTAATCCCTTCCAGCACCAACAGCGTGGGCCTGTGTTCCCATGTAGCTGGCAAATATCACCCCAAGCATCGCAAGGATTCCTATCCAGTCCCTGCAATACGCCGAAAATGTGATTCCGCCTAGCATGAAGGCATCAGCATATCTGTCTAGAACATGGTCAAGAAAATCTCCGCGCTCCGATGCTATCCCCCTGAGCTTCGCTATCCTCCCATCCATTGCGTCGAAGAATGCGTTTGAAAGCACGAAGACGAAGGCGATTAATAGGAAAATTGAGCTTTCGGATGAAAGGAAAAATGAGATTCCTGCGAGAATGGCTGAGATAAATGCTATCCATGTAAGTGTGTCTGGATTCACATTCCTGAATGGCTTTGAAAGCGGTATCAATAGCACATCAGCCTGTTTCCTGTAATTGTTCAGTACCATGAGAGTATCACCTCGCTGAAATCTATCCTTCCGGGCCTGAATTCCTCACCTTTTCCATTTATTATCCTTTCAATGCGCTCCGCAACCTCTTCAGGGCTTATCTCTGTGGTATCTATCTCATAAACAGGCCTTCCAGTTTCCATGGCTTCTTCCAGAATCACATCTATGGCCTCTGCCTCAAGATTTTCCATGAGCTTTTCATGGCTGTAATTCCTATCTTCCAGCCTTTTTCTAAGAACCTCAGGATGCGCTCTCAAAACTATGATTAAATCAGGGTAAAGTAGGTGAGATAGGTGGCCTTCAATTATGCAGTCCTCACATCCTATTTTTTCTCTAAGGCAATCCACATCTACCAGAAGCTCATCTCCCTCTTTTTCAGCGCAACCGTGCTTCTCAGCGAGCTCTTTGACAGACAGTATCCTGTATCTCCCAGCGAGAATTCTAGACACCGTGCTTTTTCCTGTTCCTGGGGTTCCTGTCAGGGCTATGCGCATTAAAAGGGGATAGGTAAAGGGATTAAAAGCTTATTTGTTGTACTGGAAGAAGACGCTGTATGCCCTGTACGCTGACCAGACATCCGCCTTGCTGGCTATTTCCATGGGCGAGTGCATTGAAAGCAGTCCAGGACCTGCATCCACCACATCCATGTTCCTCTCTGCCATGAACTTGGCTATGGTTCCTCCACCGCCTTCATCAACCTTTCCTAGCTCTCCAGACTGCCAAAATACCCCGTGCTTATCAAATAGCTCGATCACCTTGCCTATGAACTCTGCATGAGCATCGTTGCTTGAGTACTTTCCCCCTGAGCCTGTGTATTTGGTAATCACTATCCCGTGGGAGGCTCTCGCAGCATTGAGAGGCTCGTGAACCTGCTTGAAGCTCGGGTCCATCACAGCATCCACATCAGCTGAGAGAACCTCTGTCTTGCTCATTGCCTGATAGAGATCCTTAGGAGTGAAGCTCTCCTTTGTTAGGGAGATTATCTGGCTGTAGAGGTACTCTATGAACATGGACTTTGATCCTGTATTCGTATCGCTGCCTATCTCTTCCTTATCCATGAGCAGGGCTATGGCAGTTTTCTCAGGCTTTTCAGTCTCCAGAATTGCTCTTAGAGTGGTATATCCACACACCCTATCGTCCTGACCGTATGCAGCTATGAGTCCTTTATCTAGGCCAACATCCCTTGGCTTATGTGCAGGAACTATCTCCAGATCTGCCCTTATAAGGTCCTCTTCGGTTATTCCATACTTGTCGTTGAGCATCTTCAGTATGTTGAGCTTTATCTGCTCACCTTCCTCATCTTTCTTCAGGGGCATGCTTCCTATGAGGAGGTTCATCTCCTCCCCTTCTATCCCTTGGAAGAGCTTCCTCTCGCCCTGAACCTTTCTGGCCAGATGGGGGAGAAGGTCAGGCAATATGAGGATTGGGTCCTTTTCATCCTCTCCTATGACTATATCCACCGTCTTTCCATCTTTGAGATACACAGTTCCGTGGAGCGCTAGAGGTATGTTCACCCATTGGTACTTCTTGATTCCACCGTAATAGTGGGTTTTCAGGAGGGCCAGGAATGTCTCTTTGTCCTCATAAAGAGGATGAGGCTTCAGGTCTATCCTGGGAGCATCTATATGGGCGACTATCAGATTAGCGCCATGTAGAATATCTTTTTTACCGAGGACTACGAGGGCCATGGACTTGTTCCTGTTTATCACATATATCTTCTCCCCAGCCTTGCCTTTCGCCTTCTCAATAGGAACAAATCCCTTTTTCTCAGCCATTTCTCTGGCTTTTTTCACGAATTCCCTCTCTGTCTTAACCTCTCCTATGAACTTCTTGTAATCCTCGGAAAACCTGAAAATCTCCTTCTTTGTCTTTGCATCCACCTCATTCCATATGAATTTTGGGTTGTAAACCAGCTTCTCTTCCAGTTCATTCTTCTTTTTCTTTGCCATGAGAATCACCTTATCCCACGGTAGGAACACTCACTTTAAGACACTTTCGCCTAAATGCAACCGTTCATGGAAATGAATTTATAGGAAAAATAGATAAGAGAGTGTGGAAGAAAAATCTATAACAGAAGAGATGATGAAAGAGCTGAAAACCTTCAAAAAGAAGATGAAGGAAAAATATGGAATAAAAGAGATGCTTATTTTCGGCTCAGCAGCGAGGGATGAGATGGGGAAAGATAGCGATATAGATATAATCATAATAAGCGATGATTTTAAAGGCATAAGTCCGCTTAAAAGACCTGTTAAATTCTATATGGAATGGGATTTGCCATATCCTGTGGATTTCATATGCTACACTCCTGAGGAGTTTGAAAGACTGAAAAATAGGCCTAGCATAGTAAGGGATGCTATAGAAAATGGGTTTGTGGTATGAAAAAATATGAAAAGGTTTTAGTTTATGGGTTTTCTTCCTCAATAGGCACTTCCTCGTTTTCCGGCTTTTTCCTCCTTTTCATCGCAAAAATAAGCAATACCACCAGCACCACCAGCAGGAGTATTATTATAAGGGCAAGCCATGGTATAAAATCTCCGCCACCATTTCCACCAGAAAGATTTCCAGAGGGAGTTCCTTTTGAAACCGTGAAATGTATGCTGCTAGTGTTTTCATTCCCTGCATTGTCCACAG
>JALSOU010000200.1 GCA_026986305.1 Thermoplasmata archaeon
CTCATAAGGGTTCTCGCGCTCACTCCTTCCCCCTCTATGAATACCTTATCCTGTCTTCCATATCCGAAATAAGGTATAACTGCTATGATCTCAGAGGCCCCCTGCTCCTTAATGGCATCTAGCGTAAAAAAAGCCTCCATAATTGCAGAGTCAGGCCTGAAAGTCTGTACATATGCGACCTTTTCTCCATTTATATCTGCAGGTATCCTGACATACTGCTCTCCATCGGGGAAAACCTTATGCTCTACTTTAATCGCATCTATACCTAGGTATTTTCCAAGATTTTTGCCTATGCGCTCTGAGGATGTTCCGTAAATCAGCTTCATGCTGGTCAATAATCCTTTCTATTTATCAGCTTCGCTTTTTGCAGCTATAATCACAAAATACCCTGCTTTTTCCCTGAGTTTTCCACTAACGAGGCCTTTATCCAGAGTGTAGATTCCTTTGCTCATCCACCTCGCCACAGGAAGAAGAAAGGAAGGCAATCTTGAGGATATATGCGGCAAAAGATATGAAAAATAGGTATATGGTTCAACAGACAGTATTTTCATGTGTTTTTCTATGGAAGAAGTCATAACTCTTAGTGGCAGTGGCCTCTCATTCGGGTCATGCTTTTCCGTTGTAAAATGCTTTCTAGCAAAGTTACCCAGAAAGTTCTCTCCTCCCGGTTCCTCTGCTATGAAAAGCCCATGAGGTTTCAGCACCCTTTCAACTTCTTTTATCGCTTCATCGAGATTTTCAGGAACATGGTGCAGGATAGCGTGAGCACTCACAACATCAAAGCTGTTGTCTTTAAAAGGGAGCTTTAGAGCATTTCCCTGTATGTATTCCACACCATCCAGCCTCATCCATGGCCTAGCAAGATCTATGGAATAAACCTCAATATTTGGAATCTTTTCTTCCAGTTTTTTGGCAAACCACCCCGTACCACCTCCAAGGTCCAGTATGCTGTTAATATTGCCATTGAACTCTGGTAATCTGAGAATGGCTTTGGACATCTCTCCCATAACGATTTTCATAACCTCTGGGTCGACCTTCCACGAGGTCTTTATTTTGGCCATCAAAATGGGAAAAAAATAGATGTATAAAAGGGTGCTGAGCCTCAGAATACGCTTACCTTTCCATCCACTATCATCATGGTAAGCTCAGATATTCTGGAGAGCCATGAATCCACTATGCTTTCAGCCTCGGCTTTCACTTTTTCAAATGGAACGCCGTCTGCCATTATCAGCTCTGTGCTTGCCAGAAGAGGCTGGTCTATTGGGTGGCCTATCTGTGAAAGCAACCTTACTCTAGCCTCAGCTATGTCTCCACCTGCGGATTCCACTATGTCCTCAGCTATCTTCATGGACAGTATGTTGTAAAGCTTTCCCACATGGGTTACAGGGTTCTTTCCAGCGGCTGCTTCCATGCTCATGGGTCTATATGGTGTTATGAGCCCGTTTACCCTATTCCCTCTGCCGACGGACCCATCATCTCCATTCTCCATGCTGAGTCCTGTGACTGTCAGGTAATATATGCCCTTATCATAGTCATCTGCTGTGTTTATGTATATCTCAAAATCTCTGTCCGTTATCTTCTTCCCGTGGTCCATGAGCTTGGTGTATAGCTCTTCCTTTATGTTCTTGTACTCGTCAGGGTCATTCACGAAGCGGTCAACCATGGCAACAGCCACAGTGAGCTTTATCTTGTCCTCTATCCTCGCACCCATCACCTTTACATCCTCTCCAAGGGCAGGCATGTCGTATTTCAGTTTTCCATTCATATATCTCTCAGTTTCGAGCACCAATCTTTCTGTCTCGCTCAGAGGGGCATAGCCAACACCGAATGATGTATCATTGGCCAGATGTTTCTGTGTATCGTAAACGCTCCTCAAATCCACGGACCCTTGGCCTATCTTGCAGTCCAGAGTTATATCTTCTTCAACATCAAGGTGTCTGAAGTTCTCTTTAAGATATTTGTATGCTGATTTAAGAGCAGTGGATCTGTACGGCAAACGCTCTCCTTCAACAGTTGTTACTGCCCTTCCTACTAAGAGGATATAGACAGGCTCAAGAACATTTCCTCCACCGAATTTAGGCTGGGACTGCCCGCCTACAATCTGAGTTTCATCTGTATTGTGGTGCAGTATCCTTTCATATCTTTCCAGATACATCTTTGAAAGAGCTCTGCTCATGTTTTCAGCTATGCCGTCTGCTATGGAGTCTGGGTGGCCTATGCCTTTGCGCTCTACCATCTCTGCGGGCTGCCTTTCTATAGGCTTCTCATTTAAATGTGAAACCACTATGTTCCTTGCCAATTTATCACCTCTATATTTTTGGAGAGGATATCCATCTCTCATATAAGTTTTGTCTCTGAATCAGCTACAAGTCTTATGGGAAAAATCATTTAAATCCCGTGCTATTCTCCAACGATTACCATGAAGGTGAAAGTTGCTGTAAACGGGTATGGAACCATAGGAAAGAGGGTTGCGGACGCTGTGGCTATGCAGGACGACATGGAGCTCATAGGTGTTTCAAAGCGCTCCCCCACCTATGAAGCTTTCATGGCTATGGAGAAAGGATATCCTTTCTATGCTCCTGCTGAGAGCATTCAGGGACTGGAGAGCGCTGGAATAAAGGTTGAGGGCACCACAGAGGAAATGCTGGAAAAAGCTGATATCGTGGTGGATGCCACCACAAAAAGCCCTTACAGGGACCTCTATGAGAAATACGGAATAAAGGCCATATGGCAGGGCGGAGAGAAGCATGAGATAGCTGGAACATCATTCAATGCCATGGCAAACTACGATGAGGCATGGGGAAAAGACAGGGTAAGGGTTGTGAGTTGCAACACCACAGGACTCATAAGGACGCTCTATCCACTTTACAAAGAGATAGGTGTGGAGAATGTAACTGCAGTGATGGTGAGGAGGGCGGCGGACCCATGGGACTCCAAGAAAGGACCCATCAATGCCATAGAGCCTGTTCTGAAGGTTCCGAGCCACCATGGGCCTGATGTTCAAAGCGTAATGCCCTATCTAAATATACAGACAACCGCCGTGAAGGTTCCCACAACCATAATGCACCTCCACTCAGTAATCGTTAAGCTGAAAAAGGAAGTGAGCGCAGAGGATGTCCTCGATGTCTGGAAGAGCTATCCCAGGATAATTCTCATACATTCCAACAGAGGCATAAAATCAACAGCACAGATAATGGAGATGGCAAGGGGATTCGGAAGGCCTTACAGCGACCTTTATGAGATAGCCATCTGGGAAGACGGCGTGCATGTGGTCGGCGACACCCTCTACTATTATCAGGCCATACATCAGGAGAGCGATGTGGTTCCTGAGAACATAGATGCCATAAGAGCTATGATGGAAATGATGCCCAAGGAGGAGAGCATCGCTAAAACAGATAAGGCTCTCGGAATGAGAAAAACCCTTTAATCTTCAAATCTATTAGACTTTTTAATTTGATTTTTAATGGCATCCTCTATTATCTTCCCATGGTCAAAAGCCAGCTCTGGCAGACTATCCAGAGGGAAAAATCCAACTTCAGCAGCATCATCCCCTTCTTTTAGCTCTCCTCCCTTTCTTTTGAGCATATAAACTATGCTGACTGTATGCCCCCTTGGGTCCCTATTTGGGTCTGAATAAACGCCGAGCAACTTTATTATCTCAGCATCCAGCCCTGTTTCCTCCTTAAATTCTCTTATGACTGCGTCTTCCACACTTTCTCCGTATTCAACGAATCCACCAGGAAGGGCCCATTTTCCCTTAAAAGGCTCCCTGCCGCGGCGTATGAGGAGGATTTTACCCTCCTCTATGAGAACGCCGTCAACGGTCAGAGCTGGATTTCTGTGCATCGCCTCACTTCAGCATGGGCATCCATATTCCCTTTTCCTTCGCCCACTTCTGCGCTCTCTCGTAACCTGCATCAGCATGTCTAACTACACCGCTGGCAGGATCGTTGTTAAGAACCCTCAGGAGCTTTTTCTCTGCCAGATCTGTTCCATCAGCAACCACTACCATGCCTGCGTGTATGCTGTAACCTATGCCAACTCCACCTCCATGGTGCACGCTGACCCATGTGGCTCCACTTGCCGTGTTAAGGAGGGCATTCAGTATTGGCCAGTCAGCTATTGCATCGCTCCCGTCCTTCATAGCCTCTGTTTCTCTATAAGGCGAGGCAACGGAACCCGTGTCGTGGTGGTCTCTTCCTATGACTATCGGCGCCTCCACAACTCCTTCCCTAACAAGGTCGTTGAAAGCCTTTCCTGCCTTTGCCCTTTCTCCGTGGCTGAGCCACAGTATCCTTGCAGGCAGTCCCTGAAACTTCACCTTTTCCTCAGCCTTATCGAGCCACTGAATAACATGCTTATTATCTGGGAATAGCTTTCTTATGGCATTATCAGTTTCAATTATATCATCAGGGTTTCCGGAGAGAGCAGCCCATCTGAATGGCCCGCTGCCTATGGAAAATAAAGGCCTTATGTATGCAGGCACATATCCCGGGATCTCAAATGCGTTATCCACACCTGCTTCCTTTGCCTGAGCTCTCAGGTTGTTTCCGTAGTCAAAGACCTTTGATCCATGCTCTTTAAACCATATCATGGCAGGCACATGCCTTCTTAGGGATTTCCTCACTTCTTCAAGGTATTTATCTGGGTCCTTTTCCCTGAGTTCTGCTGCCTCTTCGTATGTATATCCAGCGGGGATATATCCGTTGAGCGGGTCATGGGCAGCAGTCTGGTCTGTAACAACATCAGGAACTATGCCTCTTTTCACAAGCTCAGGATAAACATCCGCCGCATTCGCCCAGAGGCCTATGCTGAGAGCTTTTCCCTCTTTAAGGGCTTCATCCTTCATCTTCAATGCCTCATCAAGGCTGTCTGTCCATGTATCCAGATATCCGCCCTTTATCCTGCGCTCTATGGCCCATTTGTTTATCTCAACTATTATTCCGACTCCGTTGTTCATAGTTATCGCAAGTGGTTGAGCGCCTCCCATCTCTCCAAGGCCTGATGAGAGAACCCATTTTCCTGTCAAATCGTGCTGTCCGAACTCTATCTGGGCCAGAGCTCCCAGAGTTTCATAGGTGCCCTGAAGTATGCCCTGAGTGCCTATGTAAATCCACGAGCCAGCAGTCATCTGGCCGTACATTATCAACCCCCTCTCTTCAAGCTCCCTGAAGTACTCCCAGTTTGCCCACTTGGGAACAAGCATGGAATTGACTATGAGGACCCTCGGAGCCCACTCATGGGTTTTGAAAACAGCCACAGGCTTTCCGCTCTGCACAAGCAGAGTTTCATCGGTTTCCATCTCTTTGAGGGTTTCAACTATGGCATGAAAAGCATCCCAGTTTCTCGCTGCCTTCCCCGTGCCTCCGTAAACTATCAGGTTTGCAGGGTCCTTAGCAACCTCAGGGTCAAGGTTGTTCATAAGCATCCTCATAGGAGCCTCGGTCTGCCAGCTCTTGCATGTTAGCTTATTTCCTCTGGGCGCTCTTATTTCCATCTTATCACCGCACCGCAATAGATGAGGGATTAAATCTTTTTTCTCATAAATGCTGTGGGTTCAATGGTTGTACCAAATTCTATATAAAGAGAAAGAGAAAAGGAGGTTTGCGCACAGGACTGCGCTCGTCACCTATCCCACCTCTGAGGGGCCATCACCCCTCTTTTTTATTTTCTCAATCTTACCGAGATATGTGCCGTCCAAAAGATAGATATCCGCATTTTCCCTGTCAAACTCTTCCGAATTAAGCAAAGGTCCAAGAAGATCCTCATTGATAGGAGATCCACCGTAGAACCTGTTCATGGCAGGCATAACGATAATCTCTTTTTCTCCGTATTTTCCCCGTATCCAGCAGGGCTCTTTGTGGGAATTTCCAAGTGAGTCTATGAAGGCAACAGCAGGGTGAGTGTGCCCGATTACCAACACCTCAGCATCATCTAGCTCCTCGGAAGGCCATGCGTGACCGTGAAGTATCCCGTAATCTCCGATTAAAAACCCAGAACCATCGTGAATTTCCACCCATTCAGGAAGCGCCTTCTCTATATTTCCATCGTGGTTTCCTTTAACTATGTGTATTTCACGGAATTGACCTTCAATTTCATCCATAAAAAGCCGTATATCGCGCATCTCCCACTTTGACGATGGAATCCCATGCTTCAAATCTCCGTTTATCACCAGATCCTTTGCACCGCTTTTTTCTTTGAGTCTGAGGACTTCGTCAGCCATCGCCTTCCACTGGGAAGGCACCCTTATCCCCTTCCTTTCAAGCTCATATTCAACGCCTATGTGCAGGTCTGAAAGCACCAGCGCGCTCTCAATCAGCATAGCTCTCTCGTTTCTAATGGGATCACCGCTCACAACTCGGCTAATTTATTATCTATTTAACTGGTTTTGCCATGCTTTTCAGAAATTTCGCCGCTTCCATAGCTCCGTTTTCATAGCTTTTCTGCCTTTTGAGCATGTTTTCAGCGAGCCTTTTGTCTGAAAAAATCCTGTTTAAAGCATCCATCACTTCATCAGGGCTTTCAGCGTAGAGCGCTATTCCATTCTCCTCGCACATCCTCCCCACAATCCTCTGTTCCTCGGTTTTCGGGTATATTATCATGGGTTTTCCAAGGGCTGCCCCCTCCATTATGGTGGAATATCCTGAGCATATCAGCACATCAACCGCATCTATATACGATAGAAGATTCCTAGTTTTTTTGAGAAATATTATGTTTTTATTGGAATTTCCATTTGCTCTTATATAAACTGCAAAATCCTTTTTTTTCAGCATTTCTAAGAGCTCAGGAGGAGCGCTCCCTGTAAATGACGGCACTATCAGAACCTTTTTTTCACCTTCAAGCCTAAATTTCTCAAAATTCATGTATGCCAAAGGTCCGACGCTTTTTGTTTTTCTACTTATTTTATCATCTATATCCATTCCCATGATATTCGGGAATATTATAGCATCAGAAACCCTATTGGTGCATCTGAGGATAAAGTCCCTGAGCTTCTTTGAAAATGGAGATATGTCCTCAACCCACAGGGGCTGGAGTTCATGGCTTATAAACACGGTTCTGAACCCAAGAAATCTGGAAAGGAATGCAAACAAAGGCTCTGTATCGACAACCACAACATCGGGGTTGACAGAAAG
>JALSOU010000201.1 GCA_026986305.1 Thermoplasmata archaeon
TGGTGTCTCTTCCATGCATATGGGCTTGGCATATTTGCATCTGGGATGGAACCTGCATCCTGACGGTGGATTTACTAGATCTGGTGGGGAACCAGGTATGGATTTAAGCTTCTTCTTTTCTCCGTGGATACTAGGGAACGATCCCAACAGACCGATGGTGTAAGGGTGTGCTGGATGGTGGAAGAGCTCGCCTATGTCTCCATACTCCATCATCTTTCCTGCATACATGACCAGCATCTTATCGGCGGTCTCTGCCACAACACTGACATCATGTGTGATTATTATCATGGCTATTCCAAACTTCTTTTGGAGCCTCTTTATCTCGGCCAATATCCTGTCCTGCATTATGACATCCAGAGCAGTGGTGGGTTCATCTGCAATTAGCAGAGAGGGGTTGCAAGCTAGCGCCATAGCTATCATAGCTCTCTGCCTCATTCCTCCGCTGAACTCGTGCGGAAAACCTGTGACTCTTCCTGGAGGTATACCCACCAGCTTGAACAGCTCTTTGGCTCTTTCCATGGCCTCTTCTTTGGTAACATCCTCATGTGCAAGTATCGCTTCAACTATCTGGTCTCCGATTCTATGCACAGGATTGAAGGCGTTCATGGCGCTCTGAAAGATCATAGATATTTCTTTCCATCTTATGGGGGCCATCATGGCCTCTTTTTCCCTGTAAAGCTTTCTGCGCTTTCTGTCCTTAAACAGGCCGGTTATTTCAGGCTCTTTTTCTCCTATGATCTTTCCTTTATACTTTACATATCCATCTACTATTCTTCCGTTTGACGGAAGGAGGCGCGTTATGGTAAAGGCTGTAGTTGTCTTGCCGCATCCACTTTCTCCTACTATTCCCAGTGTCTCTCCGGGCTTCAGAGCGAAGGAAACATCATCTACTGCCTTTACTTGACCACCCAGAACATCGAAGTAAACCTTCAGATGCTTGACTTCCAGAAGATAGTCCTCGTTTTCATCATATGGCACTGGTGACTCTTCAACCCTGTTCTCTTCAAAGCCCTCATTTTCAATGACTTCAACATCTTCCATTTTATCGCCTCCTTCTCAATCTCGGATTTATTATCTCCTCGAAGGCCCTTCCTACCAAGAAGAATCCAAGCACTAGGAAAGTTATAGCGATGCCTGGCGGTAGCATCCACCACCACGCCGTTAGTGTATATCCGTGGCTGACATAATATAGCATCATACCCCAGCTCATGGTGTTGGGATCTCCCAGACCTATGAAGCTTAGGGAGGCCTCTCCGAGTATGGCGCCAGTTACTGCGAATGTCATGTATAGGAATGCCAGAGGTAGAACATTAGGCATTATATGTCTGAACATTATCCTTGTGTTGCTAGCTCCAGTAACTCTAGCAGCGTCTATGAAAGGTCTCTCCTTGAGAGAGAGAACCTGAGAACGGATGATCCTCGCTGTTCCTGGCCAACCGACTAGGGTAATAGCTAGAATTATGTTCCATATGCTCGGCCCCATGACTGCAGCTAGCACTATGATTAACGGAAGGAAAGGCATGACAAGAACCACATCTGTGAACCTCATCAACACAACATCTACCCATCCTCCAGAGTATCCGGCCACTATTCCAACTATGACTCCGATGAGCACTGAGAGGAAGGATGCTGCGAATCCCACTAGTAGAGCTATTCTTGATCCCCAGATCAGCTGACTGAATATGTCTCTACCATATGCGTCTGTTCCAAGAATATAGGTGTTTCCGGAGGGATATGTTCCTGGTGGAAGAGGAGCCAAGTACTTACCAGTACTAGAAAACGCCTGCATGTATCCCTCTTTTGTGGTGGCTATCATCACTCCAGGAACATTGGAAAATTCACTACCTGGTACATACATAGATAGAAGAGGTGTATTCAGAACAGAACCCTCGTGAACTTTGTCTTTAAGTATCACAGCCCCGGTATTGTTCATAGAATAAATAACTCCATCATCCAAAGCGAAGAAGACATATCCAGTTTTTGGATCACGCTGAACTCTGGCATGGATGTCGGCATTTTTTTCTGTGTATTCCCATTTCAGAGCAGTGTTTAGATCTCCAGACCAGAGGTCACTTGCCCTTAATGAATATAAGTGAGAATCTCCAGATGGCGTGCTAACCCCGAAATAGACCTCTTGAGTATCCGGATTGTCTGCAGTGCAATAGACATCAGAAATGTGAGCGCCATCCAACACTGTTATGTCAAACTCTAAATCTCCAGCGGATTTATTGCCATAATCATAAATCCTTATTCCGTAAAGATGGCCATTTTCTGTGCCTACCAGACATGTGGCGTTTCTATCCATATTGTTGTCATAGTACTTGCTCATATATGGGGCAGAGAATGTTGCGTTGAAGTGCTTATTCCACTCAACTGCACCTGTAGTAGCGTTAAGACCGTAGACATATCCGTCTTTGCTTACGAGAATTACCATATCGCTTACATCCACAGGTATGGGCTCATAAAAGCCATTGCCCGAAAGATGTTGGGACCATTCCTGCACGCCACCTATGGAATATGCAGCAACGGTTCCATTATCCCCAGCAACAATGACCTTGTCATCTGTGGAATAACCATAGGAACCATAGAATATGCAGGCTGAGTGTGTAATGGAATCATCTATGTGACGCATCCATCTGAAGGAATAATCCATAGTGTACAGATCCTCAGAAAGACCTATTGGTGGGTCTCCATGAGCATTTATAGCTACGATGTTTCCAGAGCTTGTTGTTATGAAAATTACAGAATTAAGAGGAGCTCCTGAGGTTGTGGTGATGGTTTTATCGTGATATATCCTGACTGAAGAAACAACAGGCCCTATGTTATCTGGAATGACGCTCGTTATCTTTTCTCCCTTAAGACTCACGAATTGACCGTCCATTGGAGAAATGTCCCTGACTCCCTTGCCAACACTCCCGGTACTCAGGTAAACTACCTCTAAATATGCGCTGGAAAGCCTACCTTCGTCTAAGAACTCGTTCAGCTCATTCCCATCACTCAGTAGGCCTGTAGGCGTATCATAGATAGGATATATTGCAGATGCGTTCACAGGTACTGTTATAACCGTTCCTCCTGTAGAATTCGTCCAGAGTGTTTCTACTGCAATTTTATCCTCTGGAGGTGCCCTCCAGTGAACTGGATCCCTTTCAGAAGCATAGGGTATGACTGGAGCTAAAACCGCTATTAATACAAAAAATATTATTATCCCAAGCCCTATAAGTCCTAGCTTACTCTGCTTGAAGAGTTTCCAGTTTTCCTTGAACATCTTCTTGAAATCCCTTATTCTATCTTTAATTCTAGCAGCCATCATATCACCTCATCATAACCTCACTCTCGGGTCCAGATATGCATACAGAACATCAGCTATGGCGTTGAACACGAGCACTAGAATGGCAATGATGTAGAAAGTCCCTTGAATAAGAGGATAGTCATGGGCAAAAGTAGCAGCTACCATAGCTGAGCCCATTCCTGGCCATGAAAATATGGTTTCCGTTAGAACTCCCCCACTTACTATAAAACCTAGACCCATGGCAAAGGATGTCAGCACCGGGAGCATTGCATTTCTTGCTGCATGCCTGTACATTATTCTCCTTTCCGGGATTCCTTTTGCCCTAGCAGTCACAATATAGTCCTCTGCTAAGGTATCCAGCATAGAATTCCTCATAAGGAGAATGTTTCCAGCAAGACCCGCAATTGTCAGGGTTATAAGAGGCAATGCAAGATGATAAAGCACATCTGCAACATATTTCAAACCAGTATAATAAACATGTGTGGCAGGATCATAGCCGCCATACCCTCCTAATGGGAACCACTTTAGCTTATAAGAAAATATCCACAGCATAATCTGCCCAAACCAGAATAAAGGCATGGAATAGAAGAATAGAGAGACGACTATACCGGTTATCTCTCCTTTTGAGCCTCTTCTCCATGCCATTATCGCACCTAGCAAAATTCCAAGTATATACGCAACTATCAAAGCACTACCGAACAAAAGTAAAGTGGGACCTATCCTTTCAGAAATAATATCTATAACTGGTCTCCTATACTGGAAAGATATGCCGAGATTCCCAGTCAACATGTTTTTCATATATAAAACAAATTGCTCCCACATCGGTTTATCTAATCCAAACTGCTTTAACATCATCTGTCTTTGTTCAGGCTTCATCCTTGGATCCATCATCATAGCCGCAGGATTACCTGGCATAAGCCTAAAAACTATGAAAAGCATGACAAGGACGACTATGAGTGTTATTATAATCTGTATTGACCTTTTAATCAGATATTCACGGAGCCTCATATTAACCACACTCCAAAAATAAATTAAAATATAAGGGGTTTAGCTCTTTTTCTTCCTCCTATAGCTGTTGTATATTATAGCAGCCATTCCGACAGAGGCAAGTATGGGTATTATGCCTATTGAAGGACTGTTGTTTCCTCCACTGCCTCCACCCTGCTGGCCGCCACCGCCACCAGCGCTTGGGCCAGTCACAACGAACCTAAGCTGCTGACTTGCTGGACTTACCATTCCATTTATGTGGTAGCTGGCAGTTATGGTTACAGTATATGTCTTGGTCTCTCCAGCAGGTGCATTACCTGTGAATGTGTACTCGAAATAACCGTTAGAGTAAGAAGACTGCTCGAAATCTGCACCTTCTGACGGAGATACGCTTATGTTGAATGTTACCCCTGTCTTAGAGCTAGAATTGTATGGACCTAAAACCTCTCCAGTAGATGAGAGCAATACCTGCAATTTAACAGACACAGGATCGCCACTCTTAGCTGTGAACGAAGTTCCACCTAAGACCCTTATCTCGATATTGTATTCAGAGGATGTCGGCGGTAGAACAGCGATATCCACAGCGGATTCTATGGTTGCATCTGCGTTCTTATCGTACACAGAAGCTTTTACTTTAAGTAAGGTCTGGTTGTTTACAGTTGGGGCGGTGTACTGAAGAACAGCTACACCCTGAGAATTTGTCGGCACAGTCTTTGTATAGCTTATATTTCCTCCACTAACGCTAAATGTTACATTTACACCAGGAATCGGCTGCCCATTGCTCTTGTCTGTGAGGGTCGCAGTAAAGGTAACATTGTTTCCGCTTATGACCTGGGTGGTGGAAGGTGTTACAGTGAGCTCATAGTTGCTTTTTACCTCTTTTCTTATGTTCTCAAGAGAATACCAATTGAATATGGTACCATATCTTGGAACCCATCCCTGGAATTCGTTGTTATATGCTTCTACAACATCTCTGTAATATAGAACAATGTATGGAACATCCTCAGCTATAGCATCCTGAAGCTGGAAGGCTATGGCTCTCCTCTTATTTATATCTGGCTCTCTCTGCATCTTTTCACATAGCTGATCAAATGTCTTGTTATGATA
Source organism: Thermoplasmata archaeon (assembly GCA_026986305.1). GTDB lineage: Archaea > Thermoplasmatota > Thermoplasmata > WALJ01 > WALJ01 > WALJ01. The sequence continues at coordinate 5,384 of JALSOU010000201.1, forward strand.
ACCGGGATAGTTGTTTCCTCCAGGCATATCATTCCTTGAGCTGAAGAAATCACATGGTGCTGTGGCAGAAGAAAGCGGTGTTGGTATCGACCAGCCGAGCATATACATCTGGAAGTCGTGACTGTTTATTTTATCAACTATGGTACCGAACTGAGTCGGTACTGATTTGATATTCAAACCTATACTCTGTGCTGTACTCTGTATAAGCTGCCCTGCCTGCTGCCTGATAGGATCGTAATCAGCAGGAGGTGTTAAAAGCGTTATTTGCTGCTCTCCGAGAGTTGGTAGGTTATATATTCCATCTCCATCTGTATCATTGGCATATTTGTCCAGAATACGCTTTGCTTCTTGTGGATCATACTGATATATCTTTATGTTTGGATTATACCAGAAATTATTTGCTGGAGAAACTACAGAAGTCCCTACAGTACCAAATCCCTGCAGATAGGTCTGAACTATCGTCTGTTTGTCTACAAGATGGGCAACAGCAACCCTGAAAGGCTTACCTACATCTGTGTAATTACCAGTGTATGTGGGATTGCTTCCTCCTTCCGGTTTGTATCCTGCATATCCAAAATCTGGAATTCTCATATTGAATGCCACATAGAAGAATCCAAGATCTGAGTTTCTCACCAGAGTGAGCTGAGGATTGGACTTTATTTCGTCTATATAGCTAGGATCTATGGTCCAAGCTATGTAATCGACCTTACCTGATTCGAGAGCGCTTATAGCTGTATCTGTATTTCTATATATAACAAATATTATTCCATCTATATATGGCTTTGGATTCCCTTCTTTATCATATTCAGTGTGGAAATAATCTCTGAATGTATCTATTTTTGCCTGCTGAAGATCTGAACTCACAAAGGTGAATGGCCCAAAGCTTATGAGACACTGAGGATCGCTCCATGTGAGCTTATCTGCGATGTGGTTTTTCCATATCCTCTCAGGCATTATCAATGAACTCAATGTATCGATAGTGAAATCGACATACTGGTAGGTGGTGAAATAATGAAGTGTCAGATCGTCACTATCTTCCCAAACATAGACCACTGGTAGATTCGGATATTTTGCCTGACTTGAGAGATCTACCGTTGGATTTCCAGAAAGATTGCTTACTTTTCCATTTTCATAGTTTATAAGAGGAACTTTGGCTCCACCATCGTACTTCTGAAGGTCTCTGCCATACATTATACTTCCGTTAGGGTTCCTCGCCACTATGCAATCCAAACTGCTCATATATCTGGGAACATCCGCCATAAGCCTCAGAGAAAAGATGACATCATGAGCCCTGACAAACCGATTGTCTCCTGTCTGTGATTTCCAGTCATGCCATTTTATGTTTGGCCTGAGTTTAACGGTCCAGTTCCTGAAGTCGTTGTTGTTATCATAATCAGGATATCCTACAGTAGTATTCCATGTGTTCTGAGGACCGTGATGGAACCACTCAGCAGCCCATGGCTCAATATGGTCATTATTGGTGATGTTTCTCCAGACCAGACCATCGAACATCCACCCAATAACATTCCATGTCCAAACATCACCTGCAGAGAGAGGGTTCAATGTCTTCACATTATCCTGCATTGCCACCCTAAGATATACCTCTCCTCTACTCGCCTTCTCTGGCACATAAGCGCTCCCATGCTGCACTGCCCCCAATGGCCCAACAGCCATCATGGCCACGAGAAAC
>JALSOU010000202.1 GCA_026986305.1 Thermoplasmata archaeon
ACGAGTTTATCCTCAAGTTCAAGGGTTTCAGGCGATTTTTCAATCTCTTCCTCACCGTTTAGAGGAGTTCCGCACTTTGGACAGACTTTATCCTCATCTGAAACAAAGGCTCCGCAGTTTGGACACAGATACAGTTTCAACCCATCCTCTTCATCCCTCTGCTCAAAGGCCTCCTTTATCCTTCTTGCCAGAGTCTCCCCTATCCCCTTAACCTTCATGAGATCCTCCAGACTAGCATTTCTAATGTCATCTATCGAACGGAAACCTGCGTTGTATAGGGCCTCGGCCTTTTTGGCACCTATACCAGAAAGGGCAAGTATTTGTTTGAAGGTCTCACTATCCATCTGACCTATGCTTCTCTCTCAGCTTTTATATGGTTTATACAGAGAACGGAAATTTTCTACAGGAAATTGTTTACCTATTTAGATGAATTTTTAGAATATGCTCTAAAAAGCAGAGAGTAGTAGCTCATGCTCAGCATGTCAAAAACCACAGAAATCGCGGCAGGTATCGCAACCGCAGGGTTGAAAAGGGCCACAGAAAGGGCCACAGCCAGCCCGCCGTTTTTGAAAGCCCCAAAAAGCACATACGCCCTTGAATCCTCCTCTGAGACTCCAAATCTTTTGGATATCAGGTATATTATGGTGCCTGCAACAGAGGTTTTCACTATGCAAACTGTACTTATGGCTATTATGAGATAGGGTCCGATGAAGAATGCGCTCCTCCTCGCACCCACTATGTTGAGTACAAGTATGAAAAAAAGTATGTTTGTCAGGTATTTCTTCCCTTCTCCAAGCCTCTCATCTATTTTCATCCTGACAAAGGCCCTGGAAACCAGAAAAGGGATTATGACCAGAAGGACTATGGACTGGAGAAGCGAGAGAGCGCTCACGCTCCTGCCAAGAAGAAGCTTTCCCATCAGTGGCATGAGAAATATGGATGCGAAATAGACAGATGCTGTTCCTGAAAGGGCGAGTTCAACATCACCCTCCAGTATTTTTGTAAATGCTATGAGGCTTATGGCAGAGGGAACTATGGCCATGAGAATGAAGCCTTTCAAAAAATCAGGGTTTTTTATGAGTAGATATGCAGGAATAAGGGTCATCAAAGGAGAGTATCCAAAGACAAGGATAACAGGAACGATTAGGCTGTTTTTTCCTTTAGCTTTCATCCTCTCAAAGTCTATTTTAGTAACAGAAAGAGCCATTATTGTGCCGAGAAGAAGGTATGTGCTCTCCTTCGGTTTATAGGATATGCCTGTGGCTATGCCTATGGTTAGGGCTAAAAAAATCAGAAAACCGTTGTTGAGGAGTAGGCCCCTCAATCTCATCTGATCAGCTTAGAATCCCCAGTATGCGTGGGCGAATTCCACTATTATTGCAAGCACTATTGAGGTTATGACCACTGCTATGGCGGGAATCTTTGGGGATTTCTCATCCTCAGCGTCAAAGTATCGTATCAATCCTGCGGCAGAATGGAAGCCTTCGTTCTTCTTCGCCATGTTATCAGCCCTCATTCACACATCATCTATATAAGGATTGCTAGAAGGAGATCCATCAGAAGCATAGAAAAGAGGTTTAGGAAAGCGAGGATTTTTCCCATGGCAGCTACGCTTTCAGGCACAGCAACCAGCTTAGCAGGAGTTCCATGACCAAAGACCCTCAATTTCGTGGATTTATTCCCGTGTTTCACCCTCACATCACCCATTCCTTTAACCGCATCCTTCACAGCCTCTTTGCAAGCTGCTATTATCTCATCTCTACCTTTCAAGCCCACGGGGTTGCTTCCACCGTAAACCCTGTTCACATAGTGGTTGTCTGTGGTCATGACTTCCACATTATCCGCAAGATCGGAGAGCGCTCCGATTATCTTATCCCTGAGGCCTCTGACCATGTTGTTTCCGTCCACAATCACATAGGCGGTTTTCTGCCCATCAACCTCAACAACAAGGCTCTGAATTCCCATGGGACCTATGCCGTGCTCCATTCCCAGACCTCTGAATCTTCCAATCCCTGCCTTTGCCCTGTAAAGCTCCGCATCTTTCAACATCTCAGCAGCCTTCAAAACCTCTCTTTCCAGATAGGTATATCTTTCGGAATATACGAAGGTTTCCTCCGCACTTTCCATTGAGCAGTTGTGGGCATCTATGAAGATAAGCCCTTTATAGCCATATATTTTGATTTTTTCTTCAAGAACCTTGGCCACAGACGGGTCTATATCCTCTGTCCCATCGGGATGAGAGCTTTCCACAATCAAAAGCCAGTCTCCGAACCTCTGCGCAAGAACTTTCACCTTTCCATCAAGCCTGATGGATTTGGATATGAAAACTTCCTCCGAATTTTTAATTGAATGCTCAATAGCCTCAGCAATTCTCCTAACCTCATTCTCATCCACAGGGTTCATCTCATGGGTGGATGCACCGTGAGGAGACATGAAGTTCTCACATCCCAGCATCTTTGAGAGCTTTTCAGGCATGTTGCTTCCACCCACCTCTCCAAATGGGCCCATGTGCGCTGTGTGTATCGCCACAATCCCACTAAGCTTTCCGTTTTTCCAGAGGCTGAGAGCATCGGTATCAATCACAGCATCTTTCCCGAAGCTCCTGAATATTCCCTCAAGCCTTTTCTTTCCCAGATCCGTGCGCTCCTTGTAGTGCTCAAGAGCCCATCTTGTAAACTCCAAACCCCCAACTCCCAGCACTCTTTTCAAAGGCCTATCCATGGTTTCCGTGAAAATGAAGGCAAAGATTACAGATACAGAGGAGAAGAGCAGGTAAAACATGATGAGCTCCAGAAATGGGCCTGAAAATGAGGCTGTGTTGAAGAAAATCCAGTAACCAAGAATTATTGCGAGAATCTGTGAGAATGGATATGTGAGTGTCAAAACCATTGCCTTCCTTCTTTCTGTGGTTATTATGGATGCAATATATGTCCACCTGAGCCATAGAGGAATTGAGAGAGAAAGGGCCGTGACTTTAACAAAGTTTATTGAAAAGAGCTCATGAATGAAGTACATCAGATAGAGGAGAAAAATTGAGAGGGTTAGAATGCCTACTACCAACACCACATAGAAAAGCGATAGAAACATCTCTGTTTTAAGCCAGTACCTCACTTTCATCATTCTGGCTAAGATCACAGAGAAAATTGCGGAGAGATACGCTGGAAGAGAGAGAAAAATGATGGCGGGGAAAAGATCACCTCCAAGAACGGCTGAGAAAAGGACTGGAAAGAGGAGAATACAGAGAGCGCTCACCCACCATTTCGGTGCTGAGAAAACGAACCTCGTGTTCATGCCGAGCCTTTTCGTCTCCTTCAGGTTCATGATTTCACTGCCTCTATTATCTCTCCGAGGGTGGATTCAAGGTCTTCAGCTTCCTCAACTATTGTCCCCGTAACCACCATATCGGCTCCGGCTTTAACAGCTCTCTGTGCCTGATCTTTTTTCCTTATACCTCCGCCTACGATCAATGGAATATCTATTTCGGATTTAACAGCAGATATCATACTCTCAGGAACGGGTTCGGGAGCGCCGCTGCCGGCCTCCAGATAAACCAAATTCATGCCAAAAAGCTCTGCTGCGAGAGCGTAGCCAACAGCCATCTCCGGCTTATCCCTCGGTATCGGATCCGCCATACCAACCTCTCCGACCTTCATCCCCGGCTCAACCACTATGTATCCCATGGATATCGGTTCAATCCCTGACTTTTTTATGTATGGAGCAGCCATCATCTGCTGCCTTATGAGAAACACAGGGCTCCTTGAGTTCAGAAGGCTCATGAAATATATTGCGTCTGCATGAACACTCAGGGCTGCTGCGGATGTAGGAAATATTATCACAGGAATGTCCACACTCTTTTTTATTGATAGTATGGTCTCATCCATCTTTTTTTGGGTTACACCTGTGGAACCCCCCACCATTATTGCATCTGTTCCAAGTTTATATGCCTTTTCAGCCAGTTTGCCCGCATCTTCGGCAGACTGTTTATCGGGGTCTATTAGGGTCATGTGCAGCCTTTCTTTTTCAAGCTTTTTCAGCATGTATTCCAGAACCTTCATGGGATTTGGAAAAGAGGAGAAGGTATTTAAAGGCTTCAATGATTTAAAAAATTGCAGATATTATTAAATTATAGAGTATCTTAATAAAAATGCTGACACACTCATAACCACACCGGCGAACACGATGGCATGAAACAATCCATTTTTTATATATATTTTCGTCAGTAAATATATATAATAAATCGTAAAGATTACAGAAAATATAAATGCTGTTGGGGTGTATGATTCGACAAACAACAGATGCCAGCCATATCTTCCTAGGTTTTGCCGGCCTAGAAGGATGATTAAATTTATTAAAAACGGATATATAAAATATATGGAAGAGTTTAATATAAACGATTTATTTATTGAATGATTTTCATTATCTGGTTCCGGTTTTAAAAAAGCATTCACAAGAAATTTAAGTGAAATCTTCTGTTCTGGATGTTTTTCTATGTAATCTTTAATTAGAGACAACCAAGTTATGGATATAACGAATATTAAAAAAACAAAAGGAGTAGAGAACCAAAGAAAATAAAGAAAAAATAGGACATGGTTATCTACAGTATAAGAATATAAATAGACAAAAAATATTATAATGAATATTAACATAAATTCTGGTGAGAAACTTTTAAACATATCTCTCTTAAAAAATATAATAAATATGAAGGATATAACGAATAATGAAATAAAAATATTGGGAGGAACTATTGGGAAATACATTAAAAAGGCCGGAGCGGATAAAAAACATATTAGCATGTAAATATAAGTGTAGTCCAAATATATATAAATTATAGACATGATGGCTAGCAACATAAATGTTAGAGATGAAAGAGTGCGGAGCCATTTGTTCATAATCAAAGTTAAGGATAATACTTTATAAAAATTTTGCTTTTCTGAGATACATACACCCCAACCATTATCAGCGCTCCATACAATAACATCTGAGGAGACAGCTTTTCTCCGAGAAATAGAGAGGAAAAGAGCACTCCAAACAGAGGAATCAGAAAGACATACGCTGACTGCCTTGAAACCTCATTTTTCCTGAGAACTATGTACCAGAGGAAATACGGGATGAGTGTGAAAATGGAGAGGAAAATAAGGACCATCAAGGCTGAGGAATCTATCTCAGGAAAATTACCCTCTGCCATGTAAAACGGGAGGAGGAAAGCAGACCCTATGAAATAGGACCAGACTATTGTAGATAATGGCCCTTTCATACCTTCGCTCCTGTCAAGTATCATTTTACCGAATATACCTGAGAGCGCATAGGAGAGAGCAGAAAGTAGTATGAGGGCTTCGCCCGTGATATTCCCGGCCCTTATTCTGCTGAGCCCATCTGTTGATAGCAGAACAACTCCTGCAAATGCTAGAAATATCCCGATCCCTTTGTTGATTGTGAATTTTTCCTTCAGAAACAGTGTCGCAAGTATCAGAACAAAAACGGGGCTCATCGGCTGAAGTATGCTCGCCATTGAGGCTGCGCTCTCCGGGTCCATCATGTCCATTCCAAAATTCTGCGAGAGGTCGGGGAGAGGCACAACGAGTATGGAGAATATCAGGAATATTAGGGGCATCTTTTTTATCTGTTCCATCAAAGGTTTTCTGTAGAGGACAAAAACAGGCATCAAGGAAAGTGAGGCCATAGAGAACCTGACAAATGAGAGGGAGATGGGATTAAAATATGAAAGTAGGAATTTTATTGCTGGAAAGGAGAGCGCCCAGACTATCACACAGAAAAGGAGAAGAACGGCATCTTTAAGATCGGAGCGCATATATTCCGATTATCCCGGTATTTATCTCTCTTTCGCAGGACTCAGGAAAGATTTAAATACCATCATTCAAATATCTGACACATGAAATATTGGGAAGAACTGAAGCTGGCATTGCTATGCGTGATACTGGGTGCCTCTTTAGTTACCTTAATAGGAGCATTTATAGGCTTTATTTCCACTCCAAATCTTTATGGTCTCTTTCTTATTATCATCTCTTCAATAATTTCTTTTATACTGCTCCATTATGCTATAGATATTGAAAAAGCTAGGAGGTAAGGATGTGGTGATTGCTAAAAAGCCCATATGGAATTTTCTGGAATACTTTCTCGAAGGACTTCTTTATGGATAAAATTTATATGAATAATTTATATATTATAAATAACTTAATCTGGTTCTATGCACCTTGACTCCCAGCCCTTCTCCATCTGTCTTCAGAAAGCCTTTCTCAAACATCAATCCTTCCGCCAGATCCTCTTTTAACATGAACTGTGAATCCAGATCAGCGTATTCTATCTCCGGAAATGCCATGGCGAGGTGCAGGGCTGCTGCAACAGTAAGGGAGCTCTCACCCATGCATCCGACCATCAGTTTAATCCCGTGTTTTCTGGCAATTTCTACAACCTTTATAGCTCTGAGAATTCCGCCGAACTTCATCAGTTTTATGTTTATTCCATCTGCGAACCCATTGGCCGCTATACGCTCCGCAAGCTCAATGGTTTTTGCGCTCTCATCCGCAAATACAGGTATCTCCGAGCTCTCTTTGACTTTTTTCATATCCTCAAGCCTGTCCCATTTCACAGGCTGTTCGAAGAAAAGATATCTGTTTTCCACAAGAATCTCGGATGCTCCCATCGCTTCTTCCACAGAGTATCCCTGATTGGCATCCGCCCACAGAGAGACATCGTTGCCCACGGCATCTCTCACAGCCTTTATCCTTTCCATATCTTCTTGAAAGTCAAGCCCAATTTTCACTTTAATAGCTCGAAATCCAGAATTTATGTACTCTTTCGCCTCTTTAACCGTCTTATCAAGGCTATCTATTCCGAGGGTGATGTCCGTCATTACCCTGTCTCTGGGCTTTGTGCCATATCTCTCTGAAAGATAGACATATAATGGCAAATCTTCAATTTTTGAAAAAAGGTCGAAAACAGCTATGTCGAAGGCTGCCAGTGCTGAGGGGTTCTTTCCAGCATATCTCTCAGCAAGATGTACCGCTTCTTCAGGGGACTCGAATTTCTTTCCGGATAGC